>DATMHB010000530.1:0-3253 GCA_035555175.1 Flavisolibacter sp.
TGTTGATACTGTAAGATGGACGCAGTGCCAATGGGACCGCTTGCCAAACCAAATTGACGAAGTCAGGTTCGGGCAGGCAAGCACGATGCTGGTCATTCAGGAAAAAGAAGCGGTGTGGTGGCCGAATACGTGCCTGCTTTATTTTGGGACTTTTTCAGGAAGGCCTTTCCCTGACGGATTTGAAAAAGCTGAACACAGTTCGGAATATTATAAAAGCCTTAGGTTTCCCCATACACAGGACAGGGAAACAATTAATCAACATTAGAATCTTAAGTCATGCCAGAAACCAACAGCAAAATCGCAATTGTAACCGGCGGCGGATCGGGGATCGGCCTCGCCATTGCCGAAAATTTTGTAAGGAACGGAATTCATACCATTATCGTGGGCAGGGATGCGGCAAAATTATCTGCCGCCGCAAAAGCACTTGGCCCGCGTTGCGAGCCCCGTTCTTTCGATTTGAATGACCTGCCGCGCATTCCTTCTTTCGTTGAAAGCATTATCAACGAGCATGGGCGCATTGACATCCTTGTAAATAATGCGGGCATCAACATGAAAAAAGATTTCGTGTCGGTGACCGAAGAAGAGTTTCAAACGATCCTGCAAACGAACGTGGTTTCGGTATTTGCCTTATCGAGAGAAGTGGTGAAATGCATGTTGGAAAAAGCAACGGCGGGCAGTATTATCAATATCAGTTCGATGGCTTCGCAATATGGCATTCCAAAAGTAATTGCTTATACAGCATCAAAGTCGGCCGTTGAGGGAATGACGCGGGCGATGGCCGTTGAGCTTTCACCAAAAGGGATCAGGGTGAATTGCATTGCGCCCGGCTTTATTGCAACGGATATGTCGGCAAAGGCTTTGAACAATGATCCGGAAAGAAAGGCGAAGGTGATGGGCCGTACACCCATGGGCGCGCTGGGTGCACCGGCCGATATCGGTGAAGCCGCATACTTCCTTGCTTCGGAAGGAGCAAAATATATAACGGGCGTAGTTCTGCCCGTGGACGGAGGCAATTCAGTGGGATTTTAAACGCATTTCATGAAGATCATTTTACCGGTAGCATTTATTTTTTTCTGCCAGTTTCTTTGTGCTCAGGTGCTGTCGCAATCGGGCAGGTCTGCCTTCCCTCTGGTTTCGCCGGATGGACCAACACCCATCCTGGTCAGTACCGATGATGCGGTGCTGGTTCAAAAAGCCGCTGCACTCTTCCGGGAAGACGTCAAAAGCATCACTGGTCAGGAGCCGCAGCTCTTTTCTTCTATTCAACCGAAAAAAAACATCATCATCATAGGCACGCTTCAATCAGCATTCGTTGCGCCGCTCGTAAAGAATAAAAAATTAAATGCGGGCCATCTGCAGGGTAAATGGGAAGGCTTCCGGTTGCAGTTAGTAGATCACCCGTTCGGTGGCATTGAAAAAGCGCTGGTGATCGCAGGCAGTGACAGAAGAGGAACGGCCTATGGTGTATTCGAGTTGTCGCAACAGCTCGGTGTATCGCCCTGGTACTGGTGGGCGGATGTGCCGGTCAAAAAGCGAAAGGAAATCTATCTGCGCAGCAATTTTCTGATCGAAGATGCACCCAAAGTCAAATACCGCGGCATCTTCCTTAATGATGAAGCGCCGGCGCTGAGCGGATGGAGCAAGGAGAAATTCGGCGGCTTCAATCATCTCTTCTACGAGAAGGTGTTTGAATTGATGCTTCGCCTGAAGGCCAATTACCTCTGGCCTGCCATGTGGGGCAACGCTTTTTATGATGATGACCCCATGAATATAAAAACGGCCGATGATTTTGGTATTGTCATCGGCACTTCGCACCATGAGCCGCTGATGAGAGCACACGATGAATGGAGGAGATATGGAAGCGGAAAGTGGAACTATGACAGCAATGAATTGAAGCTGAAAGAATTCTGGCGTACAGGCATGCAAAGGGCCACTAATGAAAAGATCGTAAGCATCGGCATGCGCGGCGATGGCGATGAGCCCATGAGCCGCGAAACCGCTACCGCATTGCTCGAACGCATAGTGAAAGACCAAAGAACCATAATTGAAGAGGTGACGGGCAAACCTGCCGCATCCACGCCGCAGCTTTGGGCTTTGTACAAGGAAGTGCAGGATTATTACGACAAGGGCATGAGGGTGCCTGATGATGTAACGCTGCTATTGTGCGATGACAATTGGGGCAACATCAGGAAACTGCCGGCCCTGAATGAAAAACCGCGCAGTGGTGGGTATGGAATCTATTATCATTTTGATTATGTAGGGGGACCGAGAAATTATAAATGGATCAACACAAATAATATTGCGAGGGTTTGGGAGCAGATGCACCTCGCCTACGCCCACGACGTTGACAGGATATGGATCGTTAATGTAGGAGACCTGAAGCCGATGGAATTCCCGATCTCCTTCTTTCTTGATTATGCATGGGATCCGGACAAATGGAATGAGGACAACCTGACCGGTTATTTTACACAATGGTCGGCGGCTCAGTTCGGAAAAAAATACGCGAAAGATATAGGAGAGCTGATACAAAAGTATTCTCAATTCAATGCAAGAAGAAAACCCGAGCTGCTTTCGCCGGACACTTATTCAGCCCTGAATTATGACGAAACGAACAGGGTCGTGAATGATTACAAAGATTTATTGGAGAAAGCTGAACGGATCAACGGCTTGTTGCCCCCTCTATATCGTGACGCGTACTTTCAGCTCGTGCTGCACCCGATCAGCGCTTCGGCCAACCTCAATGAACTCTATGCTGTTGTTGCTTCAAACCGGTTTTATGCGCGTGCGCATTCAACTACCGCAAATGGCTATGCGGATAGAGCGATGAGGTTATATCAAAACGATTCGCTCATCACCCTCCGATACCACACGATTGTGCACGGCAAATGGAATCACATGATGGACCAGACCCACATTGGATATACCTACTGGCAACAGCCGCCGGAAAACAAGATGCCCGCGGTACAGTATATCTCGGTGGATTCCTTGAGCGAGGCCGACTCGGTGTGGAGAATCATTCCTGATAGGCGGGCGGCGGCAGCACCGGGCCGGAAGGAAAATGTTTTTTTTGAATTGAATGGCTATGTAAGTATGGAAGCAGCCCACTTCACGAACCGGGTAAATTCAAAAAACATTGACTGGAAAGTGATACCGGGCATTGGCAGAACCAACGGAGGCATCACTACCTTTCCGGTAACAGTGCCGGACCAGATACCGCCCGCCGCGCCTCGCGTAGAATATGAATTCTATAGTT
>DATMHB010000531.1:0-4417 GCA_035555175.1 Flavisolibacter sp.
CCAAATACAGTATACATTGGATATGTGCCTGCTTCATCGCTCACCCTTATTCCTGAAGTAAGCAGTGGTATAGGTCCTTATTCCTACAGCTGGTCGAATGGAAGTACATCGGCTAATGTTACCGTAAGTCCGGCTTCCACTACTGTGTACTCAATTCTGGTTACCGATGCGAATGGATGTACCGGGCTGGCAACGAAAGTCATTACGGTAAAAGACATAACAGGAAGCAGACCCGGTAAGGTGATCATTTGCCACAAATCGAAGAATACCCTGAATATTTACAGCGATGCGGTGGCCGATCATCTTGCTCACGGTGATATGTTGGGCACCTGTTCACAGGATGCTCCCGTTACCATCAAGCTGGATGCGAGCGCCGTACCCAATCCATCTTCTTCCCAGTTCATCGTCAGTGTGCGTAGCGGAAATGCTGAGAAGATCTCCATGAAAGTGGTAGATGCATTTGGAAGAACAGTGGAGGTAAAGGACAGTCTACTGCCTGAGCAGTCGTACAGAATAGGCGATGCGTACCGTGTGGGGATCTATTTTGTTATGATCACGCAGGGCAACAGCAAAGAAGTGCTGACGCTCGTAAAACTTTAAGTCTTCATCGAAGCAAATAAATGGGCGGTCTTTGACCGCCTTATTTTTTTGGTGCAGTAGACGAATGGCGAAGGCGTTGCAGGCCAAAGCAAATGAATTCAAAAGTCATCCCGCGGCGGGATATAACACAGAGCCTACTACTGTCCCTCACTGTCGGCTTTGTTCGACGAAGCGTTCGCGTAGACGGGCTTTGTCGGTGAAGGCTCGCCGTAGAGGGCCTTTGTTTCCCCTACAGTTTTTACTCTGTTCTCTCTTTCTGGCTGCTTTGGGAATTATTTTTTAGCGACCGATGCAGTGGTCCAGGAGGCCGTAAGTTTTTTAAGGCGGCTGATCTTTCCAGTGTCCAGCAGGAGATGAAGAACCACCCTGTCCCGGTCATCTGAATCCACCAATCCTTTCATGATCTCGTCCTTCAACAGGGGCGCGATCTTCTGAAGCAGGGCGAGTGGCAGAACAAGATAAGCGTTGTAGGGGCGGCGGCTCGCTTCAATATCGATAATATGTTCGTTTTCTGCCATCGCTGAGGGTAAGCCTTCCGGACTAATCGAAGTGCTCTAACAAAGTAAAGAACCGGGAGCGAACTTCAAACGTAGATTTACCTGCGGAAACCCGCCATGGGCGTGCTTCCCGGCGGAATGGACCTTGGTCGACCTCTTTTTAACAGGTTTGCCCGAAATTCAGAAGGCAAAAGGGATCAAATCTGGCGGGGAGCCCTTACCTTTGCGCTCCCTTATGAAGTAAGTAATAAGGGGAAACTAATTATTTAACGAACAAAAACAGGGTAATGAACAATTACGAATTGATGGTGATTTTTACCCCAATTCTGAGCGATGAGGAATTTAAATCGGCTCAGAAGAAATACACCACTCTGGTTACCGATAACGGCGGCCGGATTGTTTCTGAAAATGCATGGGGATTAAAATCACTGGCGTATCCGATAGCCAAGAAGACCACCGGTCTTTATTGGGTAGTGGAATACAAAGCGCCATCCGACTTCAATGAGAAGCTGAAGATCCAGCTTCTGCGTGACGACAATGTTATGCGTCACATGTTCACCGCACTCGATAAATACGCCGTCGAGTATAACCAGAAAAAGAGAAGTGGCGTACCAACAGGAACAGAAAAAGTACAGGAGGCTTAATCATGGCTAAAGCAAATGAGATCAAGTACCTGACCGCGATAAAAAGCGAGAAGCGTCCTAAGAAGTTTTGCCGTTTCAAGAAATATCGCATCAAGTACATCGATTATAAGGATATCGAGTTCCTGAAAAAATTTCTGAACGAGCAGGGTAAACTATTGCCGCGCCGCATTACCGGTAATTCACTGAAGTACCAGCGTAAGGTGAGCGATGCCGTAAAGAAGGCCCGTCAGATGGCACTGCTGCCATATGTGACAGACCTTTTGAAATAAATTTTTAACCTAACCCTCAGCTGTGCTGAGGAGGACAGTCCCGGCCGTAAACGCCGGGGTTGGCTAAAACAAATAACAATGGAAATTATTTTAATTCAGGATGTAGATAATTTAGGCGGTAAGAACGAGCTGCTTAAAGTAAAAAACGGTTATGCCCGCAATTTTCTCATCCCCCGCGGCCTTGCTGTGGAAGCCAATCCTTCGAACAGGAAACAGCTTGATGAAAGGCTGAAAGTATCAAAGAAGAAGGAAGAACAGATGCTGGCGCAGTTCAATAGCGTTGTTGCCAAGTTGAACGAATCACCGCTTAAAGTAGGTGCAAAAACGGGAACCAGCGGAAAGATCTTCGGAAGCGTTACTTCGCTTCAGATCAGCCGTGCGATCAAAGACCAGAAAGGGTATGAGATCGATCGCAAGAAGATCCACATCAATGATGAAGTAAAAGAGCTGGGAAGCTATAAAGCCTCTATTGATTTTGGTAATGGTCAGCATGCTGATATTGCCTTCGATGTAGTTGCTGAATAATAACCACAAATATTTCTTGGTAAAAGTCCACACGTTTCTGTGTGGACTTTTTTATTGTCTACACCTGTTTAATCCGGGCTCATCTGTTGACTGGAATCCCCATCTGTTCTTTTTCAGCTTGAGGGAACAGTTTTTGATGAATTATCAGATATCCATTTTCCTGGTCGCGAAAAACAGCCGAATCCCTTGAAGGCCGCTGGTAAATCATCATCATTCATTTTTAAATAGCGACTATGAAGCATCTCTACCCCTTTTTCAAAACTGTTTTAACGGCCAGCTTTCTATTAAGCATTAGCCAACTTCGGGCCCAGAGTCCCACTACTGTGACGCAGGGCCATGCCTGTACTGTAGTGCAGGATTTCAACACCACCTCTGGTGGCTTTACGGCTCCCAGTATTTATCGCGATGACAGCTATTCGTTCAATTGGACAGGTGCAGACCCAAACGGTCAATTCGTATCTTCCCCGGCACCCACGGTAGCGCCTTATGAAGCCAGCATCATCTCGCCTGTTTATCCAAATACGGCGCTCGATGGAACCGTTGATATCGGCTTTAGCTTTACCGCCCCTGCCGGCACATTGTACCGGCTGCGCGTGATCAGGCCAAACGTAGCGCTCGGCACGGCAGATATTCTTGCCATCACCTCCGAAGGTCCGCCCACCAACAGCGACGGGTCACCCAACTGGACAGCACTGCCCGGAACTTCAGGCACTATTTGTCTGCGTCTTCTGGATAACGATGTGCATCCGGGCCAGAACCTTCGCTACGAATTTGTATTTTATGTGCCCACGCTGGCGGCTCCTGTTACATTCGACAATTTCGCACTGAATGCAAATGCGCCTGCGCCCCTTCCTGTTACTTTCCTTGGCATCGTAGCCAACAGGGAAAAGAATACAGTGAACCTGAAATGGGATGTGGCCTCCGAAGAAAATGTAAGGGAGTACCAGGTTGAAAAAAGTCTCGACGGCAGCAGTTTCAGCAAGACTGGAAGCGTAACCGCGCAGAAAAGGCCGGTATATAGCTTTGCAGACCTTTCCGCAAATGGAGGCACCTTGTACTACCGTTTGAAGAGCGTTGATATCGATGGCCGCGCCAAGTACAGCCCAATCGTTAAGCTGGTCAATAATGATAGCTATTCAAACGTGCTGAGGGCTTATCCTTCGCCTGCCAGGACGCAGGTAACCTTACAACATAAAAAACTGAACGCCAACACCAAACTCTCTGTTTGCACGATGGACGGAAGAGTAGTCAAGGTGATGACTCCGGCCAATGGCGCTTCGAATACCGTTGTTGATATCAGCACTCTCAGCCCGGGTATGTATGTGCTCCGGCTCGAGAATGCCAACGGCAAAATTGAAACCGCAAGCTTCATCAAGCAATAGCATCTATATTAGGTTTTTATCGAAACTGTCCGCCAAAAAAGGCGGGCAGTTTTTATTTTTAGACACTACCATATTGGATTTATTTTCCTTATATTCGTTATGATTTGTGTTCTTTCAGTTTCACGATTTCATTGAACGTTGCGTAAATGTTCACTGGTCACAGTAGCTGTAAACACTTTTATTGTTATTTAAACCATTTCTCAAAATGAACATTTACGTTGGAAACCTCAGTTGGGGTCTCAAAGATCAGGACCTGGCCAACCTGTTTACACCTTATGGTGAAGTATCTTCTGCCAAGATCGTCATGGACAAATTCACACAAAGAAGCAAAGGCTTTGGCTTTGTTGAAATGCCTAACGACGAGCAAGCCCAGGCAGCTATTGCGCAATTGAATGGAAGCGAAGTGGAAGGAAGAAACCTGGTGGTGAATGAATCGCGTCCTAAAGAAGGCAATGGTGGCGGAGGCGGCGGCTTCAAGAAAAGAAGCTTTGGTGGCGGCG
>DATMHB010000532.1:0-16162 GCA_035555175.1 Flavisolibacter sp.
AGCGATCACGTTTTGAAATTGGTTCAGGACGATGACCTGAGAAACAGAATGGGTGCCAATAGCGATAAACATGTACTTAACCGGTTCAGCTATCAACGGCTCATGAGCGATATGTCGCGCCTTTATTACGAACTGCTGGAAAAGAAAAAGAAATAACATGTTCTTTTCAAGAAAAAAAAGCGCATCAATTGATCTCAGCTGGCTCGGTGCCGACATGCATTCGCACTTCATTCCAGGTATTGATGACGGCTCGCGCGACATGGATTCATCCTTGCAAATGATCCGCGGCCTGGCCGACCTCGGCTATAAAAAGATCATCACTACGCCGCACGTGCTTTGGGATCTTTATCCGAATACCCCTGAGATCATCGGCGCAGGCCTTGAAAATCTAACGGCCGCAGTGCAACAGGCAGGCATCGGCGTATCCGTGGAGGCGGCAGCTGAATATTTTATCGACGATCATTTCAGCCGTGAGTTGCGCGCCAAAGCGCCACTGCTCCCCATCAGCGCCAATATGGTGCTCGTTGAATTTTCAATGATCACGGCATCGCTCGAAGTGCAAGAGGTGATCTTTGACTTGCAGATGCAAAACTACCAACCGGTGATCGCACATCCCGAACGGTATGCATATCTGACCAGGAAGCGGGACTATTTCGACGACCTGAAGTTCTCGGGATGTTATTTCCAGCTGAACCTGCTTTCGCTGGCAGGCCATTATGGAACGGCGGTGCAGGAGCTGGCCGAATATCTGATGAAAAAAAATTATTACGACCTGGCCGGAACCGACATGCACAATACCAAACACCTTGAGGCGCTCCGCAAACTATCGCCTTCCCTTGTAAAGAAGCTACAGGATTCGGGAAGTTTTAAAAATCATTTACTTTGACATACAACTTATCTTTTTTTAGTTTGTCATAGTCCCATGAGCTTCAACATTAGAGCACTCGAAGCGCTCTCCGGAATCAAAGCCCATACTATTCGTATCTGGGAGCAGCGCTATAATTTTTTGAAGCCATCGAGAACAGCAACGAATATCCGCAACTACAGCAATGAAGAATTGAAAACCATACTCACGGTCGCTCTTCTTAATAAACATGGTTATAAGATCTCCTCTATAGACCGGATGAAGCCGGCGCAGCGCGAACAAGCGGTGCTCTCGCTGGAACCAAAAGGCGTGAATGAACACCTGGTGAATGAGATGATCGGATATATGATCGATATGAGATCAATGGACTTTGAGAAGCTGCTGAACGAGCATATAAAAAAATGGGGTATTGAAAAAACCATCACCGAACTCATTTTCGGATTCCTCGAAAAGGTGGGGCTGCTGTGGCAAACCAATCATGTTGTGCCGGTTCAGGAACATATCGTGTCGAATATCATACGGCAGAAGATCGTCAGCGCCATCGACGACCTGCCGTTCGTGCAAAACCAGCGCCCTCTTTTTATTTTGTTTCTTCCGGAAGATGAGCACCATGAAATGGGACTCCTGTTCGTGTCTTATCTGCTGAGGAAGAAAAAAATTCCGGTGATCTATCTTGGTGCCAACGTGCCTTTGAACGATGTAACGAAGCTCGTTGAACTCAGGGCGCCCGATTACCTGTACCTTCACCTCACTTCATTTCCGCACCAGCATAATTTTCCAAAATATCTTCAAAAGCTGACGCAGCGGCTGGGCCATACCCGCGTGCTGATCTCGGGTCCGGTGGTGCATGGTCACCGCAAAACTGCACATCCCGGATTGTCGCTTTTCCACTCTTTCGGAGAGCTCAGCAATTGCCTCGAGACTATAGGTGTTTAATATTTTTCTTTTTTTTATAAACAAAATTTTGTTTAGGTTTGAATTGTCAAACTCTAAACATGAGTATTCAGGAATTCGATAACCTTGTTCTGCATCATTCCTCCTCGCTCAAACCATTTGCGGTTACGCTTACACGTGACCATGAAGCGGCGAATGACCTGTGCCAGGAAACTATATACAAGGCCTTTGCCTACAGGGAAAAATATCAGCCCGGCACCAATATCAGGGCGTGGCTGTACACCATCATGCGCAATATTTTTATCAACGATTATCGCAGACTGGGCCGGAGAAAAAAAATGCTCGAAGCGATCCAGTACGCCCAACAGTCTACTGTTGCCTCTTCCGATATCGGTTTGCGACTGAAGGAGATCAATTCTGCCATTCATGATCTGCCTTCCATATTCAGGACCGCCTGTCTGCTCTACTTCCAGGGCTACCGGTACCAGGAGATCGCTTTTGCGTTGAATGAACCACTGGGTACGATCAAGAGCCGGATACATTTTGCTAAAAAAATGCTTCAGAAACAACTTGACCGTTGAGCAGGAAACTCATCATAATCGGCGCCGGCTTTGCCGGTCTGTCTGCCGCCGCCTTTATGGCCAAAGCGGGATGGGATGTAACCGTCGTAGAAAAAAATGATACAGCGGGGGGAAGGGCGCGTCAGCTGAACGCAGCCGGATTTAGGTTCGATATGGGACCAAGCTGGTACTGGATGCCGGATGTATTCGAGCGGTTCTTTCACCAATTCGGAAAAAAGGTGGAAGATTATTATCATCTCAAGCGCCTCGATCCTTCCTACAGGATCTACTGGAAGGAAGAAGCCATGGACGTTCCTGCCAACTATGGCGAGATCCGCAATATGTTCGAGGGGATAGAAAAAGGCAGCAGCCGCATGCTCGACAACTACCTGAAGGAAGCACATACGAAATACAGGATCGGTATGCAAGACCTGGTATATAAGCCGGGGCGTTCAATAATGGAATTCCTCGATTGGGAGGTGGTCAGGAATTTTCTGAGGCTCGATGTATTCACGCCGATAAAATCACACATCGCCCGCCACTTCCGCGACCCGCGGCTGCGCCAGCTAATGGAGTTCCCCATTCTTTTTCTCGGCGCCCTTCCGGAGAACACACCGGCGTTATACAGCCTGATGAATTATGCCGACCTGATTGGTGGTACCTGGTATCCCGACGGAGGCATGTTCTCGGTTGTCAAAGCCATGCAGGATCTTGCTGAGGAGCTGGGAGCCAGGTTTCAGTTCAATGAATCAGCAGAACAGATCATCATCGAAAAAGGAAGGGCAAAGAAATTGGTGACATCGCGGGGGATTTACGGAGCCGATGCCATCATCAGCGGCGCCGATTATTATTTTACAGAATCTGCATTGCTGCCAGCTTCCTACCGTAACTACTCTGAACAATATTGGAACAAAAAGACACTGGCGCCTTCCTGCCTGATGTATTATGTGGGCATCGATCAAAAGCTTCCACAACTCCATCATCATTCGCTGTTTTTCGACGTTCCTTTTGATGCGCACGCAGCAGAAATCTACCAGCATCCGCAGTGGCCGGCAGATCCTCTTTTCTATGTGAGCGCCGCTTCAAGAACCGATAGTTCTGTTGCACCATCCGGCTGTGAAAACCTTGTTTTTCTCATACCTGTTGCTTCCGGACTTGAACATGATACGGAAGCATTGCGTGAAAAATATTTTCAAAAGATCCTGAAGCGGTTCGAAAAGCATACGGGCGCTTCCATCGGGGATTCCATTGTTTTCAAGAAATCGTTTTCCGTTTCTGATTTTGTTCAGGATTATCATTCGTTCAAAGGGAATGCTTACGGGCTCGCCAATGTTTTGAGTCAGACAGCCATCCTGCGGCCTTCGTGTAAAAGTAAAAAGGTCAGTAATCTTTTTTTTACGGGACAGTTCACAGTGCCGGGGCCGGGCGTGCCACCAAGTTTGATCAGTGGTGAAGTGGTGTCGGAACAATTGATTCAATCGTTTAACGGAAACCGGATATGACTGTTGAATTGTTTCATAGTGTGAGCGAGGAATGCAGCCGGATCGTGACGCTTCGTTACAGTACCTCGTTTGCTTCGGCCATCAGGTTGTTGCATCAGGGGCTGAGGCCTGCCATCTTCAATATTTACGGCTTTGTGCGCTTTGCCGATGAAATCGTGGATACCCTGCATGACCACGATAAGCGGCGCCTGCTCGGTGAGTTCAGGTCGGCCACCTTCGAGGCCATTGACAAAGGCATCAGCCTGAATCCGGTGCTGAACAGTTTTCAGAAAACCGTGAACCACTACCGGATCGACCACCAGCTGATCCATGCATTTTTCAGGAGTATGGAATCGGATCTTTCCAATTATCGGTATGACCGGCAGGGATACGACGAATATATTTATGGCTCTGCAGAGGTGGTGGGACTGATCTGTCTCTATGTTTTTTGTGAAGGTGACCGCAATCTTTACAGGCAGCTCGAGGGCTACGCAAGAGCGCTGGGCGCAGCATTTCAGAAAGTAAATTTTTTGAGAGATATGAAGGCCGATTTTGCTGAGCTCTCGAGGATGTATTTTCCGGGGTTCGACTTTCATCATTTTACAGAAGCAGACAAGATGCAGATCGAAGACGATATTGAAAAAGATTTCAGGAATGCGTATCGCGGTATTCTTAAGCTTCCGATGAAGGCCAGATTCGGCGTCTACGTTGCCTATAAATATTACTATTCGCTATTCAGGAAAATAAAAGAGACCAACGCGGCCTTTATTCTGCAACGGAGAATAAGGATAGCCAATTATCACAAGGCTTACATCGTTTTCAGGGCAAGTGTAAAAAATGGATTAGGTTTGATTTGATGAAAGAGCAGCATGTTATATTGGTGGATGAGCATGATATAGAGGTGGGCGTCATGGAGAAAATGGAAGCCCACAGGTTAGGGGTGCTTCACCGTGCCTTCAGCATTTTTATTTTCGACAGCAAAGGAAAAATGTTGTTGCAACAGCGCTCGGTAGAAAAATACCACGGCGCCAATCTTTGGACGAACGCTTGTTGCAGTCATCCGGCCGCAGGTGAACGGACGGAGGAAGCTTCTATTCGAAGACTGCAGGAAGAGCTGGGTTTCATTACGCCACTAAAAGAAATTTTTGCATTCACCTATCGTGCAGAAGTAGAGAATGGACTTATCGAGCATGAATTCGATCATGTATTTGCCGGAGTGTTTGAAGGAGAGATCGTTCCCGACAAGACGGAAGTGGCCGATTTTGCTTTCGAGGACATGGACCATATCAGATGGGCCTTGCAAAATCAGCCGTCAAAATTCACCTCCTGGTTCAGGATCGCGTTTCCAAAGATCGAACCGTGGTGGAAAGAAACATTCGGCAGGATCGTTGTCTGATCGCGCAACCAAAACATGCAAGAGAAAATAGGCGGAAGCTGACGTAAAAATGTTACCGAATGACAGTCCTGTTTTTTATCATAACGCTGGTTGCCACCTTCCTTATTATGGAAGGAATTACCTGGCTTACCCATAAATATGTGATGCACGGATTTCTATGGTATCTGCACCGCGATCACCATCAGAAGGAGCCGGGCTTTTTTGAAAAGAACGACTGGTTCTTTGTCATTTTTGCGGTGCCGAGCATAGCGCTTATTTTTTTTGGAACTACGCGTCATCACTGGTGGACGCAGGCTATCGGATTCGGGATCATGGCATACGGCCTCGCTTATTTTCTTGTACACGATGTGATCATTCACCAGCGGTTCAAATGGTTCAGCAGAACGTCCAGTACTTATGTGCGTACCATCCGTTGGGCGCATAAGATGCACCACAGGCACCTGGATAAACATCAGGGGGAAAGTTTCGGCATGCTGCTGGTGCATAAAAAGTATTGGCAAAAGGTGCAGCGCGATAAAAAAATACGCCGGGCGTGAAACGGCACCGGGAATGGATTTCCTGCAAAAGATTGTCAAACTCTCCTGCAACATTAGCATGAGTCACCAGCTTGAATATGATTATATCATCGCCGGCGCCGGCTGCGCAGGATTGAGCCTGGCCATGCATCTCATTCGATCCGGCGACTTCGGGAATAAAAAGATTTTGCTCATCGACCGCGCGCCAAAAACCGTCAATGACCGCACCTGGTGTTTTTGGGAGATGGGAACGGGATTGTTCGAGCGCATCGTTTATGCTGAGTGGGAACGCCTGCTGTTTTTCGCCCGCGATTTTTCAGGGGAGCTGGTTATTGATCCTTACCGTTACAAAATGATCCGTGGTATTGACTTTTATGATCATTGTCTCGAAAGGATCAGGGCAGAACCGAATTTCACCATTCGCTTCGAGCCCGTTGATCATGTTTTCAGCAGTGATGTAACCACAGGTATTTCAGTAGGGGGCAGGACGATTCACTGTGAATATGTTTTTAATAGCATAATCTTTGAAAGGCCGCTTCTTTCAGAAAAAGAATACTGGATGCTCCAGCATTTCAGAGGCTGGTTGGTTGAAACGGATGCTCCTTTGTTCTCGCCGCAACTGGCTACGCTCATGGATTTCCGCACCGGTCAGCAATGGGGAACGGCTTTTTTTTACGTGCTTCCGTTTTCTGAAAAACGTGCACTGATCGAATACACTCTTTTTTCGCCGCAAGTACTTGATGCGGAGCAATATTCGCAAGGTCTTGACAAGTATATCAGGGAGGTGCTACAGATCGATCGTTATCGCACCGTCGACGAAGAGTCGGGCGTGATCCCCATGACCAATTGCCAGTTTCTTCCCAATCAAAACAACATCATCAACATCGGAACGGCTGGCGGGCAGACAAAGGGTTCGAGCGGGTATACGTTCCAATTCATCCAGAAACACAGCGCGCAATTAACAGCGCAGCTAAAGGCAACGGGGAAGCCGTTCATTCGCGCCGGCCGCCGCCGCCATTCTTTTTATGACAGTATTCTTTTGAATATCCTTCATCATAAAGTATTGACCGGTGAAAGCATTTTCACACGGCTGTTTGAAAAGAATGCACCGGCGCGGGTGTTGAAATTCCTTGACAACGAAACTTCACTTGCGGAAGAACTGAAGATCATTTCTTCGCTCCCCACCATGCCGTTCTTAAAAGCCGCGATCGAACAAATGCTTTAGGAATACTGGTTGATCAGCTGAACCAGCGTGCTGGCCGGTACTACGCCCGATTGCCGCCATTTTACTTCTCCGTTCTTGAACAGGATCAGCGTGGGCACCCCTTGTATCCTGAATTGTTCGGCGGTTTCGCGATTGCGGTCCACGTCTACTTTTATGATGGTTGCTTTTTCTCCAACTGCATCCTTGGCCTCCTTCAGGATCGGCGCCATCATTTTACACGGACCGCACCACTCGGCTGAAAAATCAACCAGTACGGGTTTTGCTGATTGTATCACTTCACGGAAACTAGACATGAGTTTTTTATTTTGACCGCACAGAATGTACCAATGTGAATAAACCTGTTTATAATTCGTTATTTATTTTGGTCGCCGCCTTCGGGGCAGGGAATGAACCTTGTGTTATTTAGCGTATGCGAAAAATAGACCACCTCTCCCAGGAAGAGCAGCAACATTATATCCTCTGCGATTGCGGAAGCTATATCGACATGCGCAATCTTTCAGAGGTTTTTGAGCACCTGCATGGCCCGGCCGTGCCAGAAGTGGATTGGTCTCATTCGGTTCGCAAAGGCGATCCGGCCGCATGGCCAAGATCGGGTCAGCGCATCGATCTAAATTAAGCTGGCCAGTCCTTTCAGCACTTTGTGCAGGTCTATCCCTTTTCCAAGCACACCTTCAAACAGGTCACCTTCCGCTTTCAAACGATCAAAAATATTGCGGATGGTAAAATCTTTTATTTTCAGTCCTTTCTTTACTTCATCCCAATGCAGCGGTGCCGATACCGTAGCACCGGGTTTCGGCCGCAGCGAATACGGTGCGCAAATGGTCTGGATCGGCCGGTTCTGTAAATAATCTATATAGATCTTATCCTTTCTTTTTTGAGGGTTGCGCACCAGGCTCGTAAATTCCGGGAGTTCTTCGTGCACCAGGTTGGCGACCAGCTCCGCCAGCTGCTTCGCTTGCTCATAATTATATTTTGCACCAAGCGGAATATAAATATGAATGCCCGTCGATCCCGACGTCTTGGGATATGAGGGTACTTTCAGGCTGTCGAGAACTTTGTAAACCACCTGTGCCGTCTCAACAACTTTTTCAAAAGAAATATCTCCCGGATCCAGATCTATTACCGTCCAGTCGGGATATATGGGTGATTGTACCCTCGAATGCCATGGATTCATTTCAATACAACCGAGGTTCGCCATATAGATCAGAGAAGCCGTTTCTGTACAGATCAGAAAATCTTTTGTCTCCCCGTTCGAATCGCTGAACCTTTGAAAGGTCTTAAGCCATTTATCGATCTTGCCGGCCATATTCTTGTGATAGAAATTTTCGCCGTTGATACCATTGGGAAAGCGGTTGAGCGATTGAGGCCGGTCTTTCATGTAAGGCATGATGTAATCCGCGACGCGATAATAATAATCGAGCATATCCCCCTTCGTGATCTTTTCCTTTGGCCAGTAGAGTTTTTTAAGATTGGTCAGTTTCAGATCGTGGCCATCGATGCGCACCAACTGCTCTTCCTCTTTTTTATTGATAAAGTTTTCAGAGCTGCTTTCGTGCACCACTTCGTACGTATCCAATTCCCGTTCATTGTTCAATTCGGACACCGCTTTGTCTTCGCGCAGGCCCTGAAACGAAGCATGCCTCATCACACCTTCCGGCGTGAGCTCGGTATATTTCACTTCGCAGACAAGTATAGGTTTGAGCCAGGTTGCTTTTTCACTAAGATCAGGTTCCTCATCGAAGGGACAAATCCTGGTAATGTGCGGCTTCATTTTCTGCATCAGATCCTGCTGGATGGCGACGCTGTAGCCTGTTCCCGCCTGGCCAATGAAGATGAGTTTATTTTTTTGGTATATGCCCAGCAGAAGTGAACTGAATAAGCGGTCACTATCCGACTTCCTTGTATAACCGCAGATGATAGCCTCATGTCGTTGTTCCACTTTGATCTTCAACCACGATTTTGTTCTTGTGTCGGGAAAATAGGGTGCATTCTTTTTCTTGGCAACGATACCTTCCACATTGTTCTTTCGCGCGATCTCAAAAAATTCTTTTCCTATGCCGTCAATATGATCACTGAAACGGATGATGCCTGATTCGGGCACAAGCTGACGCAAGATATCCCTTCGACGGAAAAGCGGTTCCTGGGTAATGTCGACGCCGTCGATCCACAACAGGTCGAATACATAAAAAACCAGCTGACCTTCTTTTTTCTTTTCCCACTGCTGGATACCGGAGAAGTCGGCCATACCATGCTCGTTGAGGACGACGATCTCGCCATCAACCACCGCGTTGATGCCCCACTGCTGTAACGCTTCAGAAACAGGAACAAATTTTTTATTAAACGAATTGTTGTTCCTGGAGCGGAGATCCGCCCTGTTGTCTTTTATATAGGCCAGCGCGCGGTATCCATCGAGCTTCAGTTCAAACTGCCATTCATCATCGGAAAATGGTTCATCAACAAGTGTGGCCAGCATAGGCTTCAGGTCGGCTGGCATTTTTGTTTTTGTTGAATGTGTCAGCGAACGTTTCGCAATTTCAATAATGCTGCTGAGGTCTTTGCGTGGCTTTGCATCAATGACAATATTTTTTGATGCGCGCGTCGCCGCTTTTTTCGAGGGTATTTTCTTAAGTGAAGGCAAGTCTTTTGGTTTTGAAGTTTTCGTACGCGAAAGGTGGGGCTGTTGGCTCATACGGGATAAATTATAAAAAACCGATGCCATAAAACGGACACGGGGCCAATACCGGCGTATAGCGTTTTGAAAATGAGGCGCTTATTTTTTATCCACTGCTTTGCACATCAGGCCATTCAGGTTGTGGATAAGTGCTGTTGCAGGGAGGGGAGCACTGCCAGGAATGCCAGGGGATCGGAGCGCAAATTCTATCGGGGACGCTTTCCTTACTTCCCTCCTTGCGTTAAACTTTTTCGAGTGCGGATGAATGTGTTGAACCCCTATAACTATTTCCTTTTGTCTTGATCGAACACTAAAATTATCCGCGCTCTTATTCCTTTTTGTCATACACAAACCTCACCATCGCGCTCTTGCTTTCGGTTGATGAAAGGAACAGTTGATATTTTTTTGCGCCGGCCGTGATGATGAGCATCGCCGTGTTGGGAGGTATAGATCCAAGATTTTCCGCCACCATTTCAATTTCCTGAAAAGTGTGCACGAGGTCAATCTTTACAAAGACCGTAATAGGTTTCGTAGAAAGCCGTTGATGCGACACGATGACGTTCTTGTTCACAAGCACGGTGATCGAATCACCATCCACTTCGGCATTATCATAAAAGTCGAGCCGAAGCGTGCCGGTATCGACAATTACCTCTGGCACTTCCTTAAAGGCCGATTCCTTGATCCTTGACAAGGTAATGGGCCCTGTGCTGCAGTCGGCATTCGTGCCCAGTATCTTTCCATCCCACTGCCCGCTGAGTGTTTCTATATTGCCGCTTCTTGAATAAACAAGCGTAAAATTTTTAACGCAGATCTTACAGGTTTGCGGTATGTGGAATGTGGTCACAACAGATTCCTGAAGCAACAGTCTTTTGTGTGCAGCATCATACCTGCCGCTGATCTTTTTCTTGACGTAATAATTGACGTTCTCGTAGTGGTAAGAATCGCCGTACACGCTGTCACCGGCCACGTGCAGCTGCAATTCAATATTATTCACTGCAAAACAACCGCCACCCATCATAAGCGTGCCCTTCCAGAAGCCGGTGAGGTTTTGCGCCTGAACGCAAAAACCCATGCAACAAAAAGACAGGAAGAGGAGGTGCTTCACAAAAAGAAGTTAGCAAGTTTTTCGAGGAAAAAATCAAAAACTTATGTGAAAGCTTGTTCTGCTGTTAAGGGCCAACCCGGACGATATCCTTCTTGCGCAGCCATCCTTTTGAGGTATGGCCTTCATTGTTCGTGTACACGATATAGATAAAATCATTTTTCTCTTCAATCGGATGAAGGATCGCATTGTTCCAGTGCACAATGAATGCGTTGCGTCTGCTTGCTTCATCGGGCGTCGTATAAAAATATGCTTTTGAAATCACCCTGTAGTCACCAAGGCCCGTATGATTGTCAACGGTTGTGCCTTCAGGCTTCCATGGATGCACCATTATTTTTTTCCTGCCGGCTTCAGGCTGATTTGCTATAGCAATTTTCGAATCCTCTACAATATTACGAAGGGCCTTCGGCAATGTCTTTTGCGGCACTGGTGCAGGAGCGGTATTGATGGCTTCACGCTGTGGCGGTACGGCTGGCCTGCTCGTGTCGACTGTGCTGGTGGTAGCATGCTGGTCGATGGTATTTTTCTTTTTCTGATAAGAATACAATCCGAACAGGGCAAAAGCAGCGAGCATGATCGCAGCCATTACCAGGCCATATAAGGAAATTTTTTTGTTGGTCTTCGGTGCCGTAACCACGGGGCTGCGCACAACCGACTGAGGGGCTTTGATTCGCCTCGCCTTTTTCTCCCCCGGTCTATTTCGTGTGTCGATCCGCGACACCCGTTCAATGGTGCTGCTGCCTTGTTGCCCCGCTATTGGGTTTTGCATGCCTGGCGGTATTCTGTTTGCAAGCAGAATAAAATCGTAAAGCTGAACTCCGTTCCTGAAGCGGTTCTCCGGTTCATGCTGCACGCATCTGAAAATCATATCAGAGATCCACGATGGCAATGCTTCAATAGATGATGTTCCCGCCGATGCTCCGGGCGCCATCTGCCTCCGGCTGGTAAGATGATGAAAAAATTCATCTCTTGATTGCGGCAGTTGCATTGTTGAAAAATGACCGTGACCCGAGCTGGTTACCAATTCATACATCATCATTCCAAACCTGTAGATATCAGATTCGGGAAGAAGGTCGCCATTCTTTTGCTCCGGCGCCATTGTGCCGGAGGTATCGTATGCGAGCTGTTCTTTCCTTTGGACGGCATTGAGCATTGAAAGACCGAAACCCGTTACGATATAATTGCCCGAGGCTTTTTGAAAAAATATGTTGTCGCTGCAGATACCGCCATGCAACAGGCCGAGGTTGTGGCAATGGGCAAGGGTTCTTGATACCTGCTCCGCCATCGTGCTTATGTCTGTTATAGAAAATAGTGAAATGTCCTGATTCAATTTTTCATCGAGGCTTATGCCGTCGATATATTCCATTTCGATAAAGGGAAGGTTGGCGCTGGCTGTGAAGCCGGAACTAAGGATGCGCGGCAATTTCGCATGGCGCTCTTCATTCACCTCCGCCCATTTTCTGAGCTCCTTTTCAAAGTTTGTGTGCCATTCTTCCGAAGCACCGCGAATGAAAAACACTTCCACCGCGCTCTTTGTGCTACCCATCCGCCGCCCAGTAAAGAAGCAGATCAAACCCTCGTTTGTCTTACCAAGCGGGCCAAGGTTTTCCACATCATCCGTTATTTTAAACATCCTGTTCTCGATCATGGTGCACCGGTTTAATAACAATATGAACTGTACAATTACCATTCCGATTGTCAGAATTTTTACGTGGAAGAGTTTCGATGGCCCCGAATGCCCCCGTGGAAACAGCGATTTGCTGAGTCCGGTTTTGGGCCAGCCAAAATTCTTTTTTGACCTCTGTACATCCGTTGCCGGCTGCATTATTTTTCCGCTGCTTAATCATTCCAATATGAAAACGACAATCCTTGCCTCGCTATTTATGCTGTTCTTAAATCCGGCTGGCATTTATTCTTTTAAGATGAACACAGTTGACGGAGAGAGCCAGATCAATTTTTCAGACTTTAAAGGCAAAAAAATCCTCATTGTGAATACGGCGTGTAAATCGCCTTACACTTTCCAGTTCACAGGCATGCAGCAACTGTACAGTGCTTATAAGGAAAAACTGGTGGTGGTGGCGCTGCCGGCGGGCGATGCGTTTGGCGACCAGGAATTAAAAACCAATAGTGAGATCAGGGATTTTTGCCGCTACAGCTATGGCATTTCTTTTCCGGTGGCTGAAAAGGTAGTGCTTAATGGAAGCTTGCGTCATCCGCTCATTCAATACCTTTTGGACGAAGCAAAGAAGCTCGGTATGGAAGAACCCGTGATCAAAGGAAATTTTACGAAGTTCATCCTGGATGAAAATGGCGTGCTGGTAAAAGTTTTTCCCGCCGATGTGCAGCCTATGAGCACAGAGATAACAGCAATTCTGGATAATGATAATAGCTGGAAATTATAAAACGGAGGAATGCGGTTGCGCAATGGCGCCATGGGAGCAATAAGAATTTAATAGTCAAAATTCATCCTGGAGCGGCGGCACAAATCAAGAAAGCCACTACGGTCGCATCCTGCATTGTCCGGCGAAGCCGTGGCAGGAATGGCTCTATCACGCGCTCTGACCTGCTCCTTTCTTTCCCTGTTTCTCTTGCTTTGGTTCTGGGGCTTACTTTACACTGACTACATGCATTGCGGCGTAAACCACCCGCAAATTGTCGCATCCGCACCTCACTTAAGGAGGTGGATGAACCTAAGTTTGTACCGGAAACGAGAACATAATCAAGAGACTCATCTTAAAACAAAACTTATGGCACAAAAGATAACGCCCTTCTTGTGGTTCAATGACAATGCGGAAGAAGCTGTAAATTTTTATACTGCCGTTTTTAAAAACTCAAAAGTGACCAGTATGGCCAGGTACGGTGCAGAAGGCCCGGGGCCTGCAGGCAGTGTGATGACGGCGGCATTTGAACTTGATGGGCAGGAATTCATTGCCTTGAATGGCGGCCCTCATTTTAAATTCACGGAAGCCGTTTCTTTCGTCATTAACGTTGACACACAGGACGAAGTAGATCATTATTGGAATACGCTCACAGAGGGCGGACAACCTTCAAGGTGCGGATGGCTGAAAGACAGGTTTGGTCTTTCTTGGCAGGTGGTACCGAGGATCCTAAGCAAATTCCTTTCCGACAAGGACCGCGCAAAAGCCGGAAGGGTGATGCAGGCGATGTTACAAATGGACAAGATTGATATTGGCCGCCTCAAGGAAGCGTATGGCCAGGAATTGCAGGGCGCATAAAGGGCAGTAGAAAGAAGGCAATATAATTCGTGTGGGTCATCCGATCTTTTTTTCAAGCTCGATTGTGCTATGGTGGATATTGTGATGTTCCAAGACATGCCTGATCTCCCGTATCACATCGAGCTTTTTATCAAAGGTCAACGCGTCATCGACAACCACATGCGCGGTGAGCGCATTTTCAGTTGTGCTTAGCGGCCATACATGAACGTGACCCACTTCTTTCACGTGTGCTACTTTGAGTATTATTTCTTTCACTTCCTGCAATTCAATCCCGGATGGTACTGCATCGATGGTCATTTTGAAACTGTCACGAAGGAGATTCCAGGTGCTGATCAGGATCACGACCATGATCAACAGTCCAATTGCGGGATCAAGCCAGTACCAGTTGGTATAGGCCATAACGATGCCTGCCGCTACTACGCCTAATGAAACAAGTGCGTCGGCCATTAAGTGCAGGTAGGCAGACCTTGCGTTGAGCTCATTTTTTTGATGGCGATAAAATAACAGGGCGGAGATGCCATTCACGATTATTCCTGTGCCCGCTATCCATGCTATTGCCTTTCCTTCCACCATTTCAGGATGAAATAATCTTGTTACGGATTCAAAACCGAGAATGCCGACGGCAATTAAAAGGACGATCGCGTTGGCGAAGGCGGCCAGTACTGTTGTTTTTTTGTATCCATAGGTAAAGACCGGACTCGATTTCTGTTTTGCCATCCAGAAGGCAACAAGAGAAAGGACGAGGCTTGCCACATCGCTTGCATTATGGCCGGCATCTGTAAGCAGTGCCATTGAATCATAAGCAATACCTGCGATGACCTCCGCGAGCACAAAGGCCAGGTTCAATCCGATCCCGATCAGGTATACATTACGCCGGCTTGCGTCGAACTGAACCTGGTGGGAATGAGAGTGGTCATGGTGATGAGGCATCCGAAAATGTAAGACTTATTCCCGTGACGTGCAAGACAGAGTTGATTCCGTGGGCCGTTGACTATCCTTGCGACTCAACGTAATTTTTGAAATTGTTCAGGATAGACTGCCATCCGCCTCTCTGCAGCTCTACTGAATTCACCGACTCTGCTTCAAATTTTTCCACCACTTTCGTGCTATTGCCCTCTGGCAGAAAATCGACAGTGACCTTTCTGCCATCACCCATCGTGTAGCTGATGCGTTTATGGGTTATGACTTCGTCATAAACACCACCAAAATCAAATCCTACACTGCCATCTTTCGCTTCCATTCTGGACAAGAATTTTCCACCGGTCCTGAGGTCGTTCTCTGCAAATGGCGTATGCCAGTCGGGCGATGCGCTGTTCCATTGCTTGATATCTTCAGGTGAAGACCAGCATTTCCAGACTTTTTCTACTGGTGCCTTAATATCGGCCTCGACTGTAATAAGAGTTTTAACCGCTTCCATTTTTATTTTTTTTATGGTGAATGATGGGGATCGCGGCACAAACTTAACAGTAGCATTTCGGTTTTAGCGTGCGTGGGTACGACAATAATGGGGTGTTTTGCGACATCGATTATTTACCGGAGAGGGAGCGTTTAGGTCAGTAGGCGGATGGCGGACGTGGCAGGGGGCCGACCTGTTTCTTCAATTGGCGATAACGCAAAAGATTGCGTAGCGCGGGTGCTTATCATTGTGGCCCACTCCATCCGAGGGTTAAAATGTCCAAACCTTATAGGTCTTTAAGACCTATAAGGTTTGGGTGTCAATTTTTAGACCAGGTGCTGAACTTGCTTTGACTGGTTTTGCTTGCATCGTGTTGGTTCATGCTTTCAGCTTTTATTCAAGTTGTTCTGATTCACCCAATGATTGATTGCCGGATGTTTATTGCCTCAAAAAATTAAAGTCCAAAACTGCGAGTGCATGAAAGGAAAATCTTTTTTACAACAGTGCTTTTGTCGGGTTTTCTTTGCAGATTTATGGCGGGGGCTTTTGCAAGGCACCTATAAGGTTTTAAAGACCTATAAGGTCTTTAAAACCTTATAGGTCTCAATAAAACCTAGCCACAACCCCATAACCCCGCGGGCCACCTCCAAAATTTCTTTCAAGGTTGATCTATAAATTGTGTTCAATGATTTGCCGATCGACCAGGTGTTCGCCACTTGTTTCTTCCTGAACCTTCTTCAGACGTCTCCCATATGAAAATCTTGTGATCAGCACGAATAACACCGGTACAACAAAAATGGCCAGTGTTGTGGCAGCGATCA
>DATMHB010000533.1:0-2586 GCA_035555175.1 Flavisolibacter sp.
CAATATGAAAATACCGTCCTCATTCAACCGGTAAGCATCGGAAAGGGCTGCTCGGTCAAAAACTCCATTATCGGTCCCAATGTAACCATCGGCGATAATACACAAGTTGATTCGTCGATCATTAAAAGCTCTATCATCGGAGCGTTCTCCAACCTTTTCGACATTGTGCTGGATTTTTCTCTTATCGGCAGCGATACCACTATTCGCGGGGAAACAAGAACACTCAATATCGGGGATAATACCGATATCGATCTGGGCTAGTATCTTTCATCAGTCATTGCCATCAAGTTGAGTGGCAGCCGCAATCCTTTTTTGCAATTTATTTATAAGCCATTAATGAGACCCATGTTCCAAAACAGAGTCACCGAACTTTTTAAGATCGATTATCCCATTATCCAGGCGGGCATGATCTGGGCAAGCGGCTGGAAGCTTGCGAGCACTGTGAGCAATGCGGGCGCTCTTGGAATGATCGGCGCCGGCAGCATGTATCCGGAGGTACTGAAAGAACACCTGCGCAAATGCCGGGCGGCAACGAGCCGTCCATTTGCGGTCAATATCCCTTTGCTGTATCCCGACATCGACCAGCACATCAGGATCCTCATTGAAGAGGGCGTAAGGATCGTTTTTACTTCAGCAGGTAACCCGATGACCTGGACAAGGCAACTTAAGGAAGCAGGCATTACGGTGGTTCACGTAGTAAGCAGCAGCAGGTTCGCCCGGAAGGCAGAGCAGGCAGGGTGCGATGCCGTGGTTGCCGAAGGTTTTGAAGCCGGCGGACATAACGGAAGAGAGGAAACCACCACAATGGTCCTTGTGCCCGCGGTAGCACAGGCAGTTTCGATTCCGGTGATTGCCGCGGGTGGAGTTGCTACAGGAAGGCAGATGCTGGCTGCTATGGTGCTGGGCGCAGAAGGCGTACAGATAGGAACGAGGTTCGTAGCCAGTTCAGAAGCGTCGTCACACGAGAAATTTAAGCAGGCGATTATTGATGCAGCAGAAGGTGATACATTTTTGTCCTTAAAAAAGTTGACACCGGTAAGGCTTATGAAGAATAAGTTTTTTCAGCAGCTGCAGGAAGCCGAAATAAGGGGAGCCAGTGAGGACGAACTGAAAGAGCTGCTCGGCCGTGGCAGAGCAAAAAAGGGAATGTTTGAAGGTGATCTGGATGAGGGAGAGCTCGAAATCGGTCAGGCAAGCGGTCTTGTAAAGGAGATTCTTCCGGCCGGTGAAATTGTAAAAAATATCTGGAATGGGTTTGAAGAAGGATTACTGAATCCATTAAAAAAATACTAACTTTAACGAGCGTGTAAGGTGCCCATCTGTTCACCTTTTAATGAACCAAACATGAAAGTAAAATTACTGCTACTGACACTTGTTTTGAGTGTTTCCGGCCTGCTTGCCAGGGCAAGCGGTAATACCAGCACAGGTACACCGGGAACGGGAGAGGATAATAAAAAGACCGATATCGCCGGGGGGGTCATCCATGCCGAAACAAAAAAGCCAATAGGCAATGTGAGCGTAACTGCTTATTCTATCAACAAAAAAGAAAAGGTGGTGATCACCGATGCCAGCGGCAATTATGCGTTCAGTGAATTAAAGCCAGGTACATACAAGCTGGTTTTTGAAAAAACCGGTTATAAAAAAGTTACAAAGGATAAAGTAACCATCCGTCCGGACGAAGGATGCCAGTTGAATGTGGAGATGGATGAAGAAGAGGAATTTCATATTGTACCCGGTCAGCTCTTTTCCGATTTCGACTGATATTCACAATTATATTTTTTTGAATTGGGATGTATGAATCACATCCCAATTTTTTTTGTTGTGCTTCAGGAGCGAAATGCCTTCTGCCTGCCATTCCGCGGAAAACGTTTTTTGTTTGAAATGCGGCCACGCAACATGAAAATCTTTCTTTGTCAGATCACGTGTGGCAACAGTAATATGTGGATGGAACGGCCTTGTATCTATCTTCATTTTATAAATCTCTCTGCTAGCGAAAAAATCGTCGCAACTTTTTTTCAGCTGCTCCAATGCTGCGCTGGGGTGCAATGCAACAAATATGGTTCTGGGTTTAAACGCTGAAAAATCATTTGACCTGAGGGTGAACGGTTCCTGAATACTGAAGCGGTCAAGATCAGCGATCAGCTGCTCTTCTTGTTCTGCTTCCATCCAGAAGGGCGGGACCAGCGTAATGTGTGCAGGCGATTTGAGCGCCACCTTGCAATGAAAATGCTCCCTCATATAATTTTTGAATCCGAGCACTTTTTCATTGAGCTCGGGAGGAAGCACCAGTGCTATGAAATACATATCCGCCATGACAATGATATTCAGTGCAAAGTAAGATGGTCTTGCTTTTCTCAGTCAAACGGAATTTCGCGGTCTTTTGCCTCTGTCGGCCCGGGGTCTTCTCATCGGAAGTCGGTGCGGGAAGGAGAAACTCCGGGCGGACACAGGGGAGAAGACAGGGGCGGACAGTGAAGACCACGAGCTGATGGTGAAAAATGTTTGTTCTGCTCTTTGCATCCGGCAGAAGCTGTTTCTCTTTTACATATTGGTGTTGCATGTTGCCCCGCTTCTATTATTTTTAAA
>DATMHB010000534.1:0-7806 GCA_035555175.1 Flavisolibacter sp.
TCCGCTTTTATTGATATGGAACACCGCAAAGAATACAAATATGATGGTGATGGCGAACGAAAGGAAGTAGTTCAGTGTACTGATCAACGGAAACCATTTCTCGTCGATGTTCTCCACCATAAAGTACTGATGCGGTAAAACGAATGCACACACAGCGCAGCTTACCGATATTGAAAGGTTCATCAGGGCATTCGGCAAGTCCTTCTCAAGGTCGTAATACAGCGTATAGGCAATAAAGGCCGGGAAGTAAAAGAAAACGAAGTAGAACCCGATGTTGAGCGAATTACAGATAAAGAACAACAACACACTGAAAGTTGTAATGAACATCGTCCGCGCCAGGTTGTAATGCCTTCTCTTATTCAGCCAGAAACCCACGATTCCTGTTACAAGCATCGCGAAAGTCATCATGGCAAGGAACGGTGAATGCAGCACAAATCCAAGGATCACATACAACAGATAAAACGACTGGCAGAACAGTCCGATAAAATTCGAAAACCGGACACGATGCCCCTCATACACCGGCATATCTTCATATACGCCCAATTCCAGCACGGAATTGTATATATTTTTCATCACCCTCAGGGTATAGATGAATGGGTAAGGAATTGTCATAACGGGTACAGATTTTAGTTTGGTCTATCTATTTCCGGTCGAATTGTCTTATCCGGAAGGTTTTGATTTCAATTTTTTTTTGTTTTTCCTTGGCCGCCGGTTCTATCCAGATATGCCCTCATCTTCGCCGCTCAATCATTTACGTATTGCCATTCATACCGGATTCAGGCGTTTCAGGCACACATACTAAATTTAACAACCAAAGGATATGTTCAACATTCTATATTTGCTTTGAAGTAACTAATGCCGATTTTTTATCATCTTTAATTCTTAAGGATTGCTCCTATGAATGAAAGCCTTTTCAACAATGTCCCCGAACTTGATTCGGCCTACCTTGAAGCCGCCTATGGGGACGATTCGGATACTGCAGCCATGGTCTTTCAACAGTACCTCGACGACCTGCCTGCGAACCTGGACCTTTTGAATGAAAGTTACAGGACCCGCGACATCGATGGTTTCCGTCACCACATTCATAAACAAAAGCCTGGCTTCAGTTACGTCGGACTCACCGACGTTACTGAGAAGTTTCATGAACTTCAGGTCAAATGTCTCACCAAAGAAGACCTGAATGTTTACAAGAACGAAATCGATCAGGTGCTCCTCCGCATCCACTCCGCAACTCCTGTTATTCAAAACCTGTTCAACCGCTTACAGAGCTCTTAATCTGTCCAAAAACCTTTACGATTGATTGGTCTCTCTCTCCCTGTTAAAGCTTTTTTTCGGGATCAGCCTTTCAGAAAGCTTTTCCAGAGGCTGTGAGGCTGCCGCCCTGCTCTGCACCTTATCATAATCTTCCCACATCGTATTAAACATCCTGTCGAGGGTTGACGTGATAAGTCCGTAATTTTTTACGTACCGTGCATGGTGCATCGCATGATAGGTCGGTGTGTTGATGATCTTTCCGATCCAGGTTTGCGCGTATCCGGGGTCGCGGATTTCGATATTCGAATGGCCAAGGGTGTTAGTAATAAAATAAAAAAGGTAATAGGCCACGATCCCGTAAAAAGATATGGGCATGATCTGCGATAGCGCAGCAACCGGAACAAGAATGCCGACCGAAAAGATCAGCTTTTCAAGAAATGAAAATGAAATAGAACTTAATGGGTTAGTGATCTTCGATTTATGGTGTTCCCTGTGGATCCACAATAATGATTTATGGTGCATGGCACGATGAGAAAAATAATGCCAGATCTCCGTCCATACGAAAACGATTACAAAGGTATAGGCTACGCACAGCCAGCTGCTATCCTGAACTTCCAGGAAGCCGGTGTACATAGCAAGGCCGATCAGACACGAGTGCAGCGGCGAAGTAAGGAAGGAGTTATACAATTCTTCCTTCAGTTGTTCCTGTGAGGCCTGCAGGTTATAAATGCGCCTCACTTTTTTGGATTTATAGATCAAAATGAAACCGTAAACGATCAAATGGTTCGCAATTGCCAGGAAAGCAAGAGCAATGATGTGTTTCATAACGTTCAATTTAATTTAGCCGACACCTGAAGATTTACATATTTATATTTTACAGGCTTCTTTCCGTTGTTTTTGAATTTGTAAATGAATGTTTCGAGAACGCCCACAAAGAAATCGGTCCGGGCAAATATGAAGATCCAGCTGGTCCTCATCTTGCCATTCACCATTAATTCTTCGGAATGCAGGAGCTTTGATCTTCTGGGATAACCATAAATATCAGCCAGGCTTTTCGCGATCGTACCGCAAATGAGCATCTCTTCGCGCTGAACGCTCACTTTCAAAGCAAACAGTAGCCAGAACCAATAGCCCCAGAACCCTTTCCTGTATTTAACAGAAAGCCAGAAGCAGTTCAGCTCGCAATAGGTAGTGCCTTCCACATACTCGTAAAGCCTGTGCTTGCTCTCTTCACCTGCAAATACTTCGATCGTTCTGTAGGGATTGATATTCCCCAGCACAAACCCGCCGCACATCTTGTTTTTCAGGTTAAACGCAGCATAGACATCCCTTGTTTTCAAGAAATCTTCGGGCACATTGAGGCCAGAGACGCTGATGTAGCGTTCTCTGAATTCTTTGAGCAGATGGTCTTGCGTTATTTTTCTTAAAAAAATCATTTGTTAGATATTAGATTAGGATACATTTCAGCGTATCCCTGGCCGTTAATTAATTTTAGTCCTGTATTCCTTGGCGTATGAGCATAAAGCCGCCACCTCCCTGTTCAACAGGGCAATCGATTCGTTCAATGATATCTCGTCTTTGATTTTATTATTCTTGTCAAAGAATCTTGCATCTTTCAGACGCTTAAGATCCTCTTCTATCATGTCGCGGGTAAGCTTCCTCTTTTGAAGGATCGCGCCAATCTTACAGATCACAAAATCCAACTCCCCCCGCTGATTATTGTCCAGGATACTTGCGATCCGGTCATAAAAAATCTCCAGCCTCGACCTCGGAATGCTTTTGGAGTAAATCGTCCACTCAGGCCTCTCGACGAGCCGAATCCAAACGGTGTTGCCTTCCGCATCGGCAATGCCGGTGGTCAAAAGAGATTTGGCTACGTTTTCCCAGATCTTCGCTAAACTTGTCGCCTCCTCAGCTATCTGGTCGAGATAGTCTGCAATCTTCAGATCTCTTTCTTTATTGTTTTTAAAAACGCTAAGAATCCAGAAGTCAGGGCTAATGGAAAGTCCCATAATGATAATGTTAGTTTTGTTGCTTTAAATTTTTACGTTGATCTGTGCCCGCATCCTTCACTGCCATCCGCAGCAGTGGCTTAACCGGCAGAGCGGCAACAGATAACCTTTTACATAGTTTTCGCATACAGTAATTTGGACTTCGAAAATTCTTTGCCCTATTTTACTATCCGGCTCTTTCCCACACCGTGGTGCGGCCAAACCAGGAAATACCTACATACCCGCGTATAGAAAGGGTCTTCCCCTTATAGGTCATCTCGCAATCGTAGGTCTTTCCGTTCTGTGGATCGTAAATCGTTCCGCTGTCATACCCGTTATCGCCATCCTTTTCAAATCCTTTGAGGATCACGAGTCCTACCAGAGGCTGCGATTGCTGCTTTTCCTTTGGATTGTTTTCGTCGACCTTGGGCTTTCCATTTTTCATGGGCTCTTTCAGCCAAACGATCTTACCATAGAACTTTCCATCGTTGCCCTTGTATACCATGATCTTGGCGTCTTTCTTATCATTAAACCAAAACCCTTCTATCTTGTCGGCCTGTGCATGTGCCATGGCAGATGTGCCGAACACCGTTGCCATCGCCAACAATAGTTGCAGTACAGATTTCTTTAAGGTTGCCATAGAATTTTTTTTATCGTTGAAAATTCTTTATCGGTTGCTATCATGGGAAAATAACGCCCTTATACCTTGTAGCATCAAGCTGCGGTATGGTTGAACCGTATTTGTTGTTGATGGCTTTAATGAACTGGTTCGCCAGGAGCGCATTTCCAAGCGGCGTAAGGTGCACACCGTCAAGCGAGAATACGCCGCCGGTTACAAACTGTGCAGACAGACCCACGCCGTTGTACATGATTCCGGTTTTTGCCGTGTTCATAAAGGCACTCATATCCACATAAGCAAGACCTTTTGCTTCAGCAGCCGCTTTTAATTTTGTATTGTATGCACTGATAGCATCATTGATCTGCGTAACCTCATTTGCGGTAAACACATACTGGTTAGGAATCGGTTTCATAGATCCCCATCCTGCACACTTGAGTGAATCCTGCGGAACACTCAGAAGCACATATTCTCCGTTTGCAATTTTTCTCATACCGCCGGGGGCAGCACCATCTTCGATGATGAATGCATTGTAACCTTGCTGGAAAGTAATGCCAAGCGGCGTGTAGGCTGCCGTGAGCGCAGCTGCATTCGCATTATCAAGCAACAATCCGTTATAAGGCACTGTTGTAAAATAAGGGATAGCACTCAGGCCCGGAATGCTGGCAACAAGACCTTTTGCGCCGTTAGCAGTAAGCGTACCTACGATAGCGTCGATACTGGCGTCGAATCCAACACCTGGAGTGCCTGCAGAAGGTGTGATAGCATCGGCCGCACCACCGGCCAGCGCGAAGGCCATAACATCATCATTTCCGATTGCCAGCGAAAAAAAGCTTGGATTCTGCGCAGCGGCGTCGGACAGAATGGATGCGGTCTGAGGATTCGCTGTCATCCTTGTAAAGAACGGATTAAAGTTTCCAAGACCTTTTGTAAAGTCGCCGTAGCCAGGATACACTGCAGTTACTGCTTTCAATCCGGGAACGGCCATGTTATTGAAAGGACCCTGTGCAGCCACACTGGTTCCGAAAATATTCAGGTCACCAGACGGCGCGACGTATTTAGGGGCAAGTGAAGTAACACCCATGCAATCCGTATTTGGAGCCAGGGCCATGCGCGCATTCTGCATGGCACCGATACCAACAGAAGCGGAGCTTACCAACGGCTGCCTAAAACTTCCGCCTCCGGCCAGCTTGAATTGCTGTGCCATAAGGTTGGGGTATGAAACCATTTGCGCATCGTAATAAAGGGCATTATCAGCATAACCAGCAGTCATTGAACTACCGATAGCCACATAATTGGATACGTCTACAGATCCTTTATTGACTGCAGGGACATCGATCTCGGGCTTACAGCCAAAAACGAGCATGGCAAGTGCAAAAGCCGAAAGCGTTTTACGATTTATAGTTTTCACGGTGTATAGAATTAAAAGTTATAGTTTAAAGAGATACCTGGGATAAACAGATTTGTTTTATACGTTCCGCTCAAACCTGTTTCAACACTATTGTCCGTACGCGTCATTTGTTCGAAAGTGAAAGAAGCATCCACACCGAAACGATGGCTGATCTTGTAACCGAAGCCTGCGGAGTAGTTGAAGTGGTTAGCATCCGGTACATCAGGCGTAACGTATCCGTCCTGCACAGGTGTCATCAGATATTTGATACCGGCCCTCGCAGCGAATTTTTCTGTCATTCTGTATTCGGCACCGAGGCGGAGTGCGGTCGCATTTTTATAATTTCTTGCCTCCCTAGTATCCTGCAGTTGAGCCGTATTATTCTCATAATCGAAAGTGAGTGTATCGAAGGTCTTCCAACCGATCCTGTTCGCATCGAACGCAAGGGTAAGTTTTGAAGAAGCCGTATACGACATACCTAGCGTCATAATGCTGGGAAGAGGCAGCGTGGTTGAGAAGTTTCCGGAAGGGAAATTGGAAGCAAGTGAAGCAGGCACGGTGAAAGTGGCCTTACCCTTTTCAAGCTCCATATCAACCTGCGACCTATACGTAAATCCAAGTGAGAAATTCGTCGATGGTGTATAATAAATGCCGGCATTGAAGCCATAACCTTTTGCATCACCTTTCAGTTCTGCATGACCATAATTTCCGCTGTTATCAACGACCGGAATATCTCTTTGAAGATTCACACGGCCGATGCCATAAACAAAGCCTGCACCGATGCCGATCTTATCGCTCAATTTATAGCTAATGGTTGGCTGCACATAAACCGACTGCAACTGCAGATGCGTGAGGATGAACCTTCCGGTCCAACCGGCTTGCCAGTCGATCGTGCTTCCAAAAGGAGTATAGGCAGCGATGCCATATTTTAATTTGCTGCTTTTCTTTCCAAGCACGAGGTAAGCGGTAAAAGGATAGCTCACGGGCGATTTGGTTTCGGAAACGGTACTCGAGGGGCCGTCTACAAAACTGCCGCGCGAAATAACGGGGCTAACGCCTGCACTGAAGCTATTCTCTTTTAGAAAAGAAACGCCACCGGGATTGTAGAACAATGAAGAACCGTCGGTCATCAACGCCGTTCCGGCTCCAGCCATCGCCTGTTGTTTCTGACCCTGAAGGCTCACCTGGAAACCCTGAGCATTGACCAGGAAGGGAAGAGAGATGCTAAACAAGGCAAGTATTTTTTTCATAAGGATTGATGATTTATAATGATTGGGTTGATAAATAAGATATGGCGTCATTTGAAACAATGCCGGAAGAAGCCTGCAATGCATCAACTGAATGTAATTTTACTTCGGAAAAAAATGGGACGGGAGAAAGTCCGCCAGAACGTAGTAATACCAGACGAGGTATGCAGTTTTTCATAATGTACGAGCGATCGGTTATTGGATTCAAATCACAAATTCACACGCTACAAGGGCTTAAAAGTAGAAAGAGAATAATTGAATTGCAAGTATCTCACCCCGTTACGGTGTAAATAAATTAAGTATTGAAAATGCCATTAATGTTCAAAATGGCCAATCCTTCGATTCAAAGTTTTGATAAACAGCAGTGTTATTCATGATGAAAAAACATTTCATCTTACAGCCATGATAATTTATTAAATATGTTTTTGCGCATTTGCACGTACTATTTCTATTGAATTATGATCCGGAATATGGTAGAAGTCCTAAAAATGCTGGTAACTGATCGTAACCTCCAGGGGCAAATCAACCCACAAAAAAACCGCTCATGGAGCGGTTCAATTTCTTGTCAGAGTTTTGGATCAGCTTTCGTAGGATTGAATTTTTTATATTCAATGACCCTGACTGCTTGTTAGTTGGTTTTTCAGGACTGGTTTCTCTTTAGGACTGGATCTGGTTTTTCTAGGTTCGGTTCTTCTTCGGAAATTGGATGGTTTTCTTTGGATATTGTCCGTATTGACTTGCTGATACAAAGATGTATCGTCTAAGTCACAAGTAAAATTTGAATTCGACAAAAATGCTTATCCTTTCGATCAATGGAATTTAAACGGGAAAAATCATTGCACCGCCCCAAGCTACTTAGCAAGATGAATTCATCAGCCAATTTTTTATATTTACTATAAACCACCGGTTATGCAGGAGCAATTGCCAGCTGAGCAGCACGAACCCCGCGAGGAAAATCTGTTTAATGATGCATTTGATATGGAGCCTTACCGCAAAAATATGCGGACAGCGCAGGTATGGCTTTATGTAGTGGCCGGCATTCAATTGATCATGGGCATCATTGAATATTCAAGCGCAGAGGATACGACCGTCGGCTGGGTTGCCTTTGGGATTGATGCCTTCATCTCTGTTGTTTTCTTGGCCCTCGCGTTGTGGAGTAAGAAAATGCCGGTAATTGCATTCACGGTGGCCCTTGTTCTGTATCTCGCATTTAATATTGGATTCATGATCCTGGATCCTACCAACATTGGGCGCGGCATTATTATTAAAGTCCTGGTCGTGGTCGCACTGATTAAAGCAAACAGGGAC
>DATMHB010000535.1:0-4089 GCA_035555175.1 Flavisolibacter sp.
ATGGAGATGGCTGCTGGTAAGGGAGATCGTGTTTAAGACAGGCGAGTCGGGCAATATTACACAGGTGCTTGGCGCTGCACTCGATATCAACCGCAGAAAGCAAATGGAAAGGACGATCTTGCAGAACACTTTATTGCTCGAGCAATCGAACGCGAGCCTTGAAGAATTTGCCTATGTAGCCAGCCATGACCTGAAGGAGCCGCTGCGCAAGATCTCGACCTTTGGCGACCGGATGGCCGCTACACAGGATGCGAATCTAACTCCCGAAGGAAAAATTTATCTCCGCAAGATCGTTGATGCCTCTCAGCGCATGCAAACCATGATCAATGACCTGCTATCGATTTCAATGATCAGCGGTAACACTTCCTTCGAACGTTACAGCCTGCAGCAGATCCTGGATGAAACCCTTCAAACACTTGAATTCAAGATCGAGCAGCAGAATGCCATCATAAGCGCAGATCCGCTGCCCGAGGCGAATATCATCCCTTCACAATTCCGGCAGCTGTTCCAGAATCTGCTGAGTAATTCCCTGAAGTTTACAAGACCCGGCGTTCAACCACAGATCACGATAAAATATTCCATGGTGAATGCTCACGATGTGGTCCACTATCAATTGTCGCAGGCGCCCCGTTATCATAAGATCGAGATCGCAGACAATGGCATCGGGTTTGAGAATGAATTTGCGGGAAAAATATTTGCGATCTTCCAGCGGCTGCATGGGCGCAGCGAGTATGAGGGGTCGGGCATCGGACTGGCCATCTGCAAGAAGATCGTAGAACACCATGGGGGAATAATTTACTCGAATGGTGATCCGGATAAGGGTGCCGTATTTACCATGATTTTGACCGAATGAAAACGAAACATCACATACTGATCGTTGATGACGATCTCGACGACCGCGAGATCGTAAGAGATGCTTTTCTAAAAACCATGGCCGAGCACGAGTATGTGTTCCTTGAAAATGGCGACCGGCTGCTGGAGTACCTCGATACGCACGCGGCGGATCATTTTCCTTCGCTCATCCTCCTTGATTTGAATATGCCGGGAAAAGACGGAAGGGAAACATTAAAAGAGATCAAATCAAACAAACGGTACCAGCCTATTCCTACCATCATTTTTACAACTTCTGCGTCGCAACGCGACCGTGCCATAGCCTACGGGCTTGGCGCCAACTGCTTTATCACAAAACCGGATACGTTTAATAAGCTCGTCGACCTTACGCAATGCATTGCGCAGCTCTGGCTGCAATAGGTGGCATGTTATTTTTGTTCATGGCCGCATGCAGAAGACCTGGTACATCGGATGTTCAGGATTTCATTATAAGGAATGGAAGGACATATTTTATCCGAAGGGTGTTCCGCAAAGCAAATGGTTTGCGTACTACGCAGAACATTTTAATACGCTTGAGCTCAATGTAACATTCTATCGCTTTCCACAACTGAATACATTGAAGGCATGGTTTGACAAGGCACCTGCCGGCTTTGTATTCTCTGCAAAAGTGCCGAGGTCCATCACGCATTTTAGAAAATTTGACGGGACCGAGACGCTGGTCAAAGATTTTTATGCAGTGCTGAAAGAAGGACTTCAGGACAAATTAGGCTGTGTGCTCTTTCAGCTGCCGCCGCAGCTGGTGTATTCCCAGGAAAACCTGATGAAGATCGTGGAACAGGCAGACCATTCATTTCGAAACGTAATCGAATTCAGGCACGAAAGCTGGTGGCGTGACGATGTGATCAGGCAGCTCGGTGAAAAGAATATCAGCTTTTGCGGAGTAAGCTTCCCGAAGATCCGGTTCGACTATCCCGTGATGAATACGAACCTCGTGTACTATCGATTTCATGGAGTACCGAAACTGTTTTATTCGGAATACGACGAAGCCTTCCTTGAAAAAACAGCGCGCCTGATCGCAGCCGGGGAAAAGGCGAAAACGGCTTTCCTTTATTTCAATAACACGGCTTCTCTCGCTGCGCTGCACAATGCCCGCTTTGTTCAGCAATGGGTTTTAAATAATCAGTAACTTAAGCCATGATTCAGCAAACGCCATGGTTCGAACGAAAATTCAATTTTGATTTTCCGCCCGGGCTCTTTCCCGTCATCTTCAGCCGGCTGGAAGGAAGCATTTTCCGTCTCTATACCATCCTGCTCAACGCCGACGAAGAACGCAGCAGCTATAACGCAGAGGGGTGGTCCATTAAACAACACGCGGGGCACCTTTTCGACCTGGAGGAATTATGGTGGAAGCGGCTCGAAGATTTCCGTCAGAATAGATCAGTGCTTACGCCGGCCGACCTTACCAATGCAAAGACCAGCGAAGCAGGTCATAATGAAAAAACCCTTGATCAGCTGCTGAAGCAATTCACGGCAGAAAGACAAAAAATGCTGGAAACCATTTATGGCTTCGACGAAGAGATGTTAACGAGAACATCGGTACATCCGAGACTGAACCAACCGATGCGGCTGATCGATGCTTTATTCTTTGTTGCCGAACACGACGACCATCACATTTCTATTCTTTCAACGCTTATGCGCAAGCCGGTGTGACCACTCGGATGCAGTTGCGAACGCACCTGGCGGCTTATTGCTTATATACTTCTTCAATTACTTTTCCCACAGAAGCATTCGGCATTTGTATATGCAATAACGCAGATACTGTCGGCGCAATATCCGTCATGTACACTTCCCTGTTCGTAGCGCCGGCGCGCACGTTCCATCCGAACCAGAGCAAAGGAATATGCGCATCATAAGGATTCCAGAGTCCATGCGTAGTGCCTTTCTGCCAGCTTCCGAACCATTGGGGTTTCAGAATGACCTGCAAGTCGCCGCTAAGCTTCTGGTTGTAACCGTTCGTGAGCATCCATTTGGGCTTCTCCTGCAAGGATGCATTCGCGATATCCGAAAGGTCCACAGCATTGGATACGCCCGCCTCATTCTTCAACAAACCGATCATGTATTTCACTATAGTTTTTTTGTCCAGGCCATCGCGGGCGATCGTGCTATCGTCCAAATAAAACTGGTAGTTGACAAATTGAGTGATGAGGTTTGTCTTTATAAATTTCGCCTGCAGACTGTCGTTTAATCTCCTTCGCACGCCTGCTTCATCGAAAGCACCGGCGGGCAATTTTTTGTCGCGCATGAACAACGGATTGTGTGCCACGCCGTGGTCGGCAGTCAAAAAAACAAGGTATTGGTCCTTGCCGATGTTGGCATCGAGGTATTTGAGAAAATCACCCAGCTCTTTATCAAAGCGCAGATACATGTCTTCCACTTCAACTGAATTGGGACCGAATGTATGGCCGATATAATCGGGCGAAGAAAAGCTGACAGCAAGAAAGTCGGTGATATTTCTCTTTCCCAGGGCTTCCGCATTGATGGCCGCCTTCGCCATTTCAAATGTCAGTGTATTGCCTCCGGGAGTGGTCCGGAAGCTTTCATATTTATTGGCCGTTATGGAAGAAGTATTGTGAGGGAAAGTAAAATCTTCAAGGCTGCCCTCGTATGCATTGCTGTCAGGATTACTTTGTACATAAGTGGCTGCCGGATACAGCAGGTTCCAGTTTTCCTTCATGTAAGCATCAGGAAGCTTTTTCGCATTGAATTGCTTCACCCAATCGGGCAGGTCCTGCATATAAAAACTGCTGGTGATCCAACCACCTGTAGTATTGTCAAACCAATAGGTTCCATTCGAGGTATGTCCTCCCGGCAAGATCGCACCCCTGTCCTTTAAAGAAATGGCAATGGTCTTACTTCTAAAATTTGTTGCCAGACGCAGTTCGTCGGTAACCGTGTTGCTCCATAAATTAGCGGGCGACATTTTTCCCGCGATGGAATTGCTGCCGATGGTTTGTACCGTATTGTCATCGGTGCAATACACAATTTTTTTCTGCGCGCGGTCGTACCAGCTGTTACCGAGAATTCCATTGAGCGCGGGAACGCTGCCCGTATACACGCAACTATGTCCTGCCGCAGTATAGGTGGGTGTATATGGAATGAGCGTATTCTCACAACTGAACCCATCATGCAGCATCCGCCTGAAGCCATCATTTCCATAGCGATCGTAAAACCGGTACAAATAATCCCACCGCATCTGAT
>DATMHB010000536.1:0-2678 GCA_035555175.1 Flavisolibacter sp.
CAATGCTGCTTCCCTTGATGCACTGGTAGCCAATTATCATGGCGTAAGCGATAAGGCAGTGAATTTCGTTGAAGGCATAACCGCTGCCGTCAATGCAGGAACCAGGGTGGAATACGATCAGGGCTGCGACTTCTCCGATACCGTGCATTTTGGTGGTACCTGGGCCTCTGGCAATGCCGACATCACCATTGCTGTCATAGGCCTGACGCCGGTGTATGAAGGCGAAGAAGGCGATGCTTTTCTTTCGGCAGGGGGGGGTGATAAAAAAACCCTCGGTCTCCCTGCCTCACACATTGCTTACATGAAGGCTTTGCGAAAGGCAAGCAACAAGCCGCTTGTAGCGGTCGTCACAGCCGGAAGCGCGGTAGATATTGCTTCCATTGCGCCGTATGCTGATGCGATCATCCTTGCCTGGTATCCCGGCGAACAGGGAGGCCATGCTCTCGCCGACATATTATTTGGCAATATTTCTCCGGCAGGCCGACTGCCAGTGACGTTCTACCATTCGCGGGACGATCTTCCCGATTACAGCAGCTATGAGATGAAGGGGAGGACCTACCGCTACTTCAAGGGCAATGTTCAATATCCTTTCGGATTCGGACTTTCATATACCTCGTTTTCGTATGCCTGGGATCAGCAGCCTGCAAGGATCAACTCGTTAAAGGACACGATTAGTTTTTCTGTCCGCATAAAGAATACGGGGGGCATGGATGGAGATGAAGTGGTACAGGCTTATATTCAATACCCCGCTGTTGAACGAATGCCCGTGGAAGAATTAAAAGCATTTAAGAGAGTATCTATTGCAAAAGGACAGGAACAAAGCGTGCAGTTGAAGATACCGGTTCAGGAATTGCAGAAATGGGATGCGCAACAACATTTATGGAAATTATACACTGGGGAGTACAATATTTTAATAGGCCCCGGCTCGCGGGATATACAATTAAGGTCAACTTTGCGCGTGGGGACGGGCATTAAATAACTTTTAAGAAACAGGTTTGCGCTCCACTGAAAGAACGCAATGAATTCAATTTTTTAGAGTGGTTCATACATTTCACCTCAAAGGCGCGAAGGATAAAAAAAAGAAATGAAGCTGGATGAATTGTCCATATTTGTTTTACATCTTATGGACAAGGTCAAAGCGTTTGACAACCAATATACCCTCATTCGTGTTTTTGGGAAAGCAGAGCTGCTTCCGGGACGAATATTTCGGACTCTTGATTATTTAGTCGATTGTAATTTGTTGGAGATAGCCAAGATCATGTATACGGTCAAGTACTATCGGCTTACCCAAAAAGGCAAAAGCACGCTGGCAGAAAATTACGATGCCGAAGGAATGCGGAACTTTGTTAATACAATCGATAAAACAGGGTATTACGAGAACCTCTTGAATTTAATGGGAAATGACGAATAAGCTTTTATCCAACCTTGTATATAGTTTTCTTTTATGAAGCCAATGATTCTTTTCAGCAGTGTACTTTGCTTTTGTGGCGGCGTTCTATTTTTTTCCTGCACGGGACAAAAAATAAATGTTGCCACGAAAGGACCTTCTTTAACGCAATATGTAGACCCATTTATCGGTACCGGTTTCCACGGACATGTTTTCCTGGGAGCGAATGTTCCTTTTGGCGCCGTGCAATTAGGTCCCGTAAATATGTCGCAGGGCTGGGACTGGTGTTCCGGCTATCACTATTCCGATTCTACTATTGTTGGCTTTGCGCATACGCATCTGAGCGGAACAGGCATTGGTGATCTTGGTGACGTCATGATCATGCCGGTTATTGGTGACGTTAAGATGGCAAAGGGAAAGCCGGCGGATGAAACATCAGGGTATTATTCTCTTTTTTCGCATGACGAAGAAAGGGTGGAGCCCGGTTATTATTCCGTGCAATTGAAACGTTACAGGATCGAAGCGGAATTGACCTCCAGTGAGAGAGTGGGCTTCCACCGTTATACGTTCCCGGCGTCCAAGGATTCGAAGATCATCATTGACCTGGAATCAGGAATAGGGTGGGACAGGCCGACTAAGACTTTTATTCAGCAGGTGAATGATACGACCATTACCGGTTATCGCTATTCTTCGGGCTGGGCAAAAGACCAGCGCCTGTTTTTCACTGCGATTTTTTCGAAGCGGCTGAAAGGTTTTTCGATATACGACAGCAGCGCCCTGCTGAAGGGGAACACTGCGGCGGCAAGAAGGCTGCGGGGTGTTGCGCTGTTTTCTACTGTTGAGGGCGAACAAATTGAATTGAAGGTTGGGATTTCTCCCGTGAGCGTGGAAAATGCAATGCTCAATATCACTGCGGAAATTCCCCGATGGGATTTCGAAGAGATAAAAGACAGGGCGGATTCTTTATGGAATGCGGAACTCAATAGAGTAAAAGTTAAGATGAATAACGTAGCGCGTCTTCGCACGTTTTATACGGCCTTGTATCATACAATGATCGCTCCGTCCATCTTTAATGATCACAATGGCGATTACAGGGGAACGGATATGATGGTATACAGCCATGCGCCGTTCACCAACCTCACTACGTTTTCATTGTGGGATACTTATCGCGGCGCAAATCCACTCTATACCATCATGCAACCGGTGCGGGTGAATGATATGATCAATTCTATGCTGATGATCTATCAGCAGCAGGGCCGGCTTCCTGTTTGGCATCTCATGGGCTATGAAA
>DATMHB010000537.1:0-7278 GCA_035555175.1 Flavisolibacter sp.
TTCACCACCTTATTCATGGTGTCCTGAACATCCCTGGGCGGATCAATCTCTTTCAGCTCTGTACGGACGATGATATTTCCCCAACTCTCGGTCTCGGTTTTTAACGTACTGTGCAATTCCGAATTGATTTTGCCTCTTTCACTGTTCGCCGACCGGAGCGTAAGGGTGCCAATGATATTTCTCAAAGTTGTCCTCGCAAGATTCACAATTTGCAATCTGTAATTGTTTACGTTGTATTGTGAACTCTTCACGCTTTCCTCAGACTCGATAACCCTGAAATAGACCTGAGCGTCAACGCTGGCATTTAAATTGTCATTGGTGATAATCTCCTGAGGTTGTGCATCAACCATTTGCTCAGTGATATTTACGATATACATCTTATCGATCATGGGTATGATCCAATAAAATCCAGCACTGGCATACTTGTGATATTTCCCAAGCCTTTCAATCAGCCCTCTGTGTGTTGGCCTGACAATCTTTACGCCCATAAAGAAAAATATAACCAACACAGCCATAGGAACCAGGAATGACAGTTCCATACATACCTCCTTTTATATTTGATTCATCTGAACGACTTTGGTTACACATTCATTAAATAAAAATCGAAACATCAAAAAAAACCCAAGTAAACGCTGTAAAAGTCTAATCCGCTTTCATCCCGAACGGACTTCAGTGCATTTGCTACCGGAAAAAGTCAAAGGCAACACAAAAAAAATATTAGAGGACCGCTTTATCCTCTATTATATAGTTGTAACTTTAAGTAAATATTCCAAAATAATCTTGTTCTGTTGCATAGCGTCCGAATACACGCTAAAAAATTTAAACGAAAGATCAAACTTTAAAACAATTGTATGGAAATCATTATTAAGTCCGTAAATTTTAAGATCGACGGGCCTTTGGAAACCCTTGTCAGGGAAAAAGTAAGCAAGCTTTTTCAACATTCACAAACAATAATCCGCGCTTACGTCGTGCTTCGAAATGGAGAATATAATAATCCCCAAAATAAGATGTGTGAAATACGATTAGTAGTGCCGGGGAATGACCATGTGGTCAAAAAAAGCACTGAAGTGCTTGAAAAGTCAATTGCCATGGCGGTGGAAATGTTGCAGAAAATATTGCGAAGACATAAAAACAAGCAAATTGCAAACAGGTAGGTAGAAATTGGCATCTCCTGATAGTGGGGCCCTGGCACCTGTCCCGGTCTGCATGTCCTACACGGAAACCTGAAAGCTACCGCATATCCTTAAATTGATAAAAATGGAGGGCATTGAATAAACATTATGAAAGGCCTTCGCACTACTTATCTTCGCGATAATTCTACTTCTGAACTGCTTATATAATTCCTCCGCCCCACAGCATCTTTGACTTCTTAAAAAGTGACAGCATCAAATTATGTCAATCGACTACTTGCTTACTATTTTATCAACCTTATAATTAAAGCGTATTTACCAGTCTATGGCAGCCAGAAAATGATGAACTGTCCTCAGGAATAAAAGTCCGGATGCACCAGGCTCCTGGTGCCACCTAATGCAATATTCAGTCTTTAATTGACCTCTATTAAATCATATCGATCCTAATTCTGCTTGGCAATTAGATGACCAGTGTTCCTCTTTACCCGATACTCTTTCCAAAACTTTTGATACAACGCCATCGCAGTAAATGAGATTGAAAGAATAAACTTCATTCCGGCAATAGAATTTGTTAAGATCTTTCCGAAGAAACATTTTAGCCCTGCTGAGCCTCACTTTCACGTTCGCAGCAGTTAAATCCAAAAGCTGGGCGGTTTCGGTAACTGAGAATCCTTCAATTTCTCTCAAAACAAATACGGTCCGGTACATTTCCGGAATACTTTGAAGGCTTTTTTCCATCAACATCGCTAGTTCCCGGTATAATACGGTTTCCTCGCTTTGATTGCTACCTGTGTTGTCGCCCACAGGGGCATTTTTCAAGTCAGAAATATTTCCACTTGGCATCTCATTCCTGTAATAATTTGATTTCAATCTATACAAACACTTGTTGATCATTATCCGGGTAATCCAGGTTTTATAAGAGGAGCGCATCTCGAAATTTTTCAAAGCAAAGTACGCAGCTACATGTGTGTCCTGCATCAAGTCTTCAGCATCGTGGTGGCTAAGGCCGTATGTCCTGGCCACTTTATACAGCACTTGATTGTATCTCCTGACCAATATCTCAAACGCATTCGCTTTGCCATCAAGGACCTGTCGAATTATGGAATAATCAGAGGCCGGCTCTATATCGCAAGTTACTTTAAGCATAACGGTATTTTTAATTAAAAATCATCATTGTCAAAAGGCATATGGTAACAAATATCAAAATGTGCTGCTAAATGAGTTCAGTTATCAAGCAATGGCAAATTACAGTCCCTGTGATCAAACAATTTGTATGTCAGCAACAGCAGCAACGTAACCAGAATTGCAGAAGAAGAACCTCAACTCAATTGCAAACCTGATAGCAAGACTTAAAGTCCTTGAAACTAGAGAAATAGAAAAGCTTGTGACAGAAAGGCAAGAACTCTTTGAAAGAGCAAATAAAATCGTTTCCAATGTTGGATGCAACATGAATTGCACTACGCTGCATCTGATATGAGGTATCGATGACGCTGAAAGTTCTGATCGCCTGTCTTTTATATAAAGTGGGAATTGAAGAATCCATAAGATCCGCGGGGCCGGCGATGACTGAAAGCGATAATATATTGGGAGGCGCTGCCATTTACAACAGTTATTTCTGCCGAGTGTGATGGTCGAATAAATTCTTAATTCTTACCGTTGATCTAAAGGTAAGCAAAATACCTATTAGAAGATACGTTTATCCTTTATTATTTTGTTGCTGCGAACGTATAGACCGCAAGTTGACACTGCAGCTGACGGCCAATGATGGTAATAAGAAATAGAATGGATAATAATATGGATTGGGCGTGCCCCTTCGGGTCGGGCTATCCGCTGCAAGTCCTCGCGGATAATCGCGGCGGTTTTTATCATGATTAGTGGGGCTGCGGGCTTTACGCTGCTATCCCTCACGCAGCTCTAGGACTATAGAAAAAGCCGGCTGCACTTAAATCTTTTACGATCCATTTTTCGATTGGCAGCTGAGGTTTCTGACCAATTATCCGTTATTAAAAAATAACCCGGCGAACTTCTCGTAATCAACCCCAGATTTAAATGATCGTTTCCTAATTCAAATACTTTTCTGTTGTCTACATTACGCGGCCCTGCCCAAGATATTTCTTCTGTTGTAAATTCTCGCCCCGACATCATAGCCATTCGCCTCACCATTCAACTCATTTTCACTTTATGCCCGTCTTATGTCTACAGGTTTCTACTGAAAAGTTTTACATTTTACATTGCGTGTTACGGAACGCCCTTCGGGAAACAAATCGACAAAAGAAAAACACGGGCTGTGACGCCCGTGTTTGTTTGAAATAGTTGCTTAATGCTGTACCACAAACTGGTTGGAGTACCACTGTGTACCGTTATACACTTTAGCTATATAAGTTCCGTTCGCCAAATTGGAAACACTCATTTGCACTGACTGGTTGGTATAAGGCCATGACTGGCTTGCCTTGAGCGTTCCATATAAATCCGTTATCTGCACCTGCGAAATATTGCAATAGGTTTGGAGGCTGGCACAGGCGATCGTTATGGTTGAACTGGCCGGATTTGGAGAAATCGTGTATGGACTGCCCGGTGTGCCGCAATAATTGCTGGAATATACCGTCTGGAATGATTTGCTTATGGTACTACCGCATGGCTCCGTAAAAGTCACGGTAACGCTGCCGGTGGGAGGATAACCGGTGGACGATGGTGTTCGGAATACCGCATAGCTTCCACCGTTATAATTCAGTGTCCAGCCATATGGCGCCGACCAGCTATAGTTGGATCCTGCTCCACCCCCGCTCAACGTAAATGTGATTGTTTGATTGAGGCAGTAATAAGGAGGCGTGCCTGCATTCCACGACAGAGAATAGTCGTTTGCGGTATAACCTCCTACACGTACCGGAAGGGTTAGCGTTTGGCTGGCTCCGCAGGAATTAACGTTTGCCGTTAAAGTAATGTCGCCCGGCGTGCCTCCGTAACTCAGTGTAGTAGTGCCTCCCGAAAGCGGACTTAAACTGCCCTGGGCGGAAGGCGGCGCCGTCCAGGCAACCGACGCATTGCAAGGAAGACCTGCAATGGAATAGATCCCCGAACCGCTGCATAAAGAATTACTGACTGTAATTGACAGTGATGGCGGTGTAACCGTTATTGTACTGGTGTTGGTCGTATAATTAGTTGAGTTAAGTGTAACCGTTGCGGAAACATTATTCAAAGGCTTACCACAGTCCGGAGTAAGTGTTATGCTATTAACAGTACCCATCGGTATGGTGGGTGGCGCCGGAGAGCCGCCATACAGCCAGCCGTTATTTGCGCCCAAATTAAATGTATAATTGCTTGCCCCGGCCGTACCGCTAACCGTAAACGTTGTTGCTGTAGTAGCACCACAAGCAATCGTTACACTGGTAGGATCGATAGTGTAGCCGGCAATGGGTGTTTTCGTGATCTCAATCTTGCTAATGGCCAGGTTGTCCAGCGCAAGCGATGGATCGCCACCACTGACCCATACGATCAAATAAGGGTAGGTAGCGGTTCCGCTGGGCAAACTGAATTGAGGCACATTGTATATTGTGCTGGTTGTCGAAGTTTGTTTGTTCAGCGTTCCGTAACCAGCCAGCGAATAGCTACTAACACTTCCGTCGGGAGAGCACAAAGTAGTGCCCGCAGTAGGGAACTGATTAAAGTTGGGTACGACAGATGTTTTAAGATAAAGATACTTGCTTCCCAAGGCTGTTATAGCAATGTCGAAGTAAAATCCCGGGATGAAATCATATTTGATAGCAAATGCAGTCCCCCCTGGCGTGTTCGCCTGGGGTGTAGTAGAAAGCAGCAGGCCATCCGAACTACTAAAGCTAACTCCACCTGCCCTGGAAGAATGCTCTACGTTACTGACGGTGACAGGCGGGTCAAAAATGTTACAGTCAGAAGTGCTAAAAGAACCGCTCTTATAATCGAAGGTTGTTGTTTGAGCGCTAAGGTAGCTGCAGAAAAGGCAGAACAATGCTACCCATCCTGATTTAGTAAAAAAGGCGTTCATAAAAAATATTTTGAGGAATGTTTATTTGTGATTTACAGTGAACGCGAAGCGATAGCAAGAAGACGGTTTTGCCTGCGGCGTTTTGAGTTGAGATAATTATGAAAGGCGATCGTCTACTCTTGCAAAAAAAAGAACCGTTAAGGAAAAGTAGACGAGTAAAACGTACGATCTATTATTTCGGCTAAATAGATAAGCATGCAATGTCCTTAGCAGGTTTGAAATCACCAGGTCTTACCCTAATCAAGTTAAATAAGTTAAATATGCCAGACAACCGTATTTCTACGGATGAACGAATCCCTTACCGCACTGTCCGGGCGGCCAGCTTTACAAACGTTGAAGAGTCGCCCGGCGTGAATCCTCAAACTTGTGCTTTTAAAGTTGGCCGAAAAGAAGCCTTAGCTAAAACCAAGTGTCACCACGAACGAGCGGCGCCCGCCGCGAAAGCCGAGGTAGGTAACGAATTGCCTTATGCATCGGCTTGGCTATCATATATTGAAGCTATGATTGTGGTTTTTCAAAGTCTTGGATTTACAGACAACAAACCTGATTGCTTTCATACAGGAAAGCTAAAAAACTCAAACACCGGAAATCCCTGATTGATTGAGTCTCGACTGCTTCAATCGTAAAGGGCATGCTATCAATCAAACGACCACCGAAGTCAAAGACAATTATAAAATTGATTTGCGTGCCCGAAAATAAACCCGTGTAAATACGGATGGAACAATTGATTTATTCACTTATTTTCATTTTTACACCACTGATGCGCGCCACTACAGTGTTTCTTCTGTAATCCTTAAGAAGACATCTTTTTAGCATCCTATCAAAACAAGTTTGGGCAACCAGGTTTAACCGGATCAGTTATTTTTCACAATGGCGGATACGTTAGAACAGCCCGTCAGCATTTTAAACTAAAACCAACCGTTATGAGGCGTTTGCTCTTCATTGCCTGTATATTACTATTCAAACAACATGTATTCAGTCAGGACCTTCGTATTTACCACGGAGAAAAATCGGAGTCCGTCTTCTTAAAACAAAATGACGGTTTGAATAGCCTGAGCCGGGAAAGCGTCAAAATCGTGCGCGGCAAAGATGGCATGGTCACCATCGCCATTGTCAATCCAAACCCCTTTTTTTACAATTATGAAATTAAGACGGAAGATGTCGACATCGTTGATGACTATTCCAACCAGTTTTCAGAATTGGTTAAACTCGTAACGTCCCTGCCCGATGTAGCTAATCACTTTAAAGGAGCTGCACGGGCGGCTGGCGCGAACGCGTTTAACAATTATCAGGATGCGTTAACTAACCTGCATGATCAGATCGAAGAGGTAAAAACAGCTATCCAGAATTCAGACATACCTGAGACAGTGACCGAAGCCTTCAACCGGGTGGTGGGCGCTGGCGGTAATGGATTTAGGGCAGCCATCGATGCCATCCGCAAAAAATCCGCTCATAAAGCAGATTTCAATAGTAAAACGCTGCAAAAGGACTTGAACGACCTGCTTGATGTATCCATTAAAGACGGCACGTTTAATACTGCTTTACGTTTGGGCGCGATCGGGTCTCAGCCAGTTTTGGAAGGCTTGTTTAAAGAAGCTTTTCAAAACCTGAATAACAGTATGGCCACGATCGTGAATCGGATTATTGAAGTGACCAAAAAAGATAAAATTTTACGTTTCCAGGTTCCGGTAAAGGAAAATAAGAAGACCACTGTTAAATTAATTGTTACCAAGGTTAAAGCAGATGATAATGTGGATCGGGAACTATTGAACGAGGAAGTAGCCGTGATCCTTCCCTATTATGTCCGGAAGCGCTTTGAAGTGGTGCCCGTGATGAATCTGATTTTCCAGCCGAAACGTCTGACCTATTATACTGACAATGGTGTGATCAAAACGGCGCCTGACGACGACGCGAAGTTCAACGTCGGTGGAATGGCATTGACCAATCTTACTTCCTTTGGCGAATTCCAGGAATACGGTATTGGTGTGGGATTAGGTTATTCTATTCAGCCCGGTGGTAAGACCAATAGCTTCTTTTTTATGCCCTCCGTATCGTATAAAGATATTTTTCGCGTCGGCATTGGGCTCGGCTGGAGTATGTCGCCCGTCGGTTTAAAAAATAATGTAAAGG
>DATMHB010000538.1:0-3613 GCA_035555175.1 Flavisolibacter sp.
TTGGTTCATCCCGACAAAAGCTATGAAGTGCTGGATGAAATGGTAGCGCATGTTGAAAAACTTGTGCAATCACTCGGACTACATTACCGCATTTTGCGTTTGTGCGGCGGCGATATGGGTTTTGCATCGGCAATCACATATGATTTTGAAGTGTACAGCGCCGCGCAGGAAAAATGGCTTGAAGTAAGTTCTGTTTCAAATTTTGAAAGCTATCAGACCAACAGGATGAAGATCCGCTTCAAAGACGAGAAAGGGAAATCCCAACTGGTACATTCGCTGAACGGAAGTTCTCTGGCGTTGCCGCGGATACTGGCCTGCCTGCTGGAAAACAACCAAAATGAAAATGGCATCGTATTACCTGTAGTGCTCGGGAGCTATTTTGGAAGTGAAATGATTTAACCTTAATTAACGGGCGCGAAAACTTCGAAATTTCAATTAGTTCATTATTTTTAGTGTTCAACCAACAAAAATGAAGAAGACAATTACTATCGCTGCCCTAGCTCTTGTTGTACTGGCCTGCCATCGCAAAACCGCAGCCGCCAATGCTGCCGCTGCTGAAAAAGCCAAAATGGACGCGGCCCATACTGAAATGGTATCGCAGGGAAGGACCGTATATAATACACGATGCAATAAATGTCATGCACTGAAACCGGTTGAAAATTATACTGCTGACCGCTGGACAAATATTCTGAAAAGCATGATACCGAAAGCAAAGCTGAATGATACAGAATCGCAGCAGGTAACTGCTTATGTTATGGACAACGCGAAGAAATAATTTTCTAAGTTTACGATAAATCATTGTTAAAGCAGGGCGGTACTTGTCCTGCTTTTTCGTTTTCTTCTTCAAATTAGCTGTACAAACCAGCTGCATATGAAAAGAGTACTACCTATTTTTCTTCTTTTTTTCAGTGCCATCTCAAATGCTCAAATCACAAAAGGATCGTTTCTATTCGGCGGAGCATTGAGTGTGGGCCATTCAGTTTCGAGGAATCCGGGTCCTGACAATAACGGGAAAAATTCGAATTTCCTCATCAATCCGTCTATCGGCAAGGCGATCGCCAACAATACAATACTCGGTGTTGGATTTAAGGTTGGCCACTCCAGGAGTGGCAATTCGGCGGCGAAATCAACCAGCAATGACTGGGACGTGAATGCTTACCTTAGAAATTACCTTCCCATTGGCAGCGGATTTAATCTGTTTGCGCAGACCGATGCATTTTATAGAGAAACAAGAATGCATGATTCCGGTCCCACGTATTTTAACATCCACCACACGAAGGCAATGGGCCTGAATTTTCAACCCGGCCTCGATTATGCCGTAAGCAGGCGGTTTCATCTCGAATTAGCCTGGAACGATCTCTTCACAGTAAGCTTTTCTAACCAAACAACCAATAGCAGTTCCAGCGGTGGTTATGTAAGACAAAAATGGCTGACTGCTTACACAAATTCGGGCGGAACAAATGCCGTGGTCCTTGGATTCAGATTGCTTTTTTCCAAATGACCTTCCTGAAGCTTTACTTTCTTCTAAAAAACTAATATGAGACAAACTATACTCGCGCTGATGATCACGCTATTTGGTTCCACCGTGCAAGCACAAATTTCGAAAGGCAAAATAGTGGTGGGCCTTAACCTAAGTTATTACCGGCAAAACTATTCGTCAGGAAACACGGAAACCCATAGCATGGGTACCACGATCACGCCGTCAATTGCCTTTGCTACAAGAGAGAACAGGACTTCAGGATTTTTTTTATCCTATGGTCATAGCACGCAAACACCAGAACAGAAGGCGAACAATTACGGAGCAGGTGTTTTTACCAGGCGGTATAAACAACTTGGAAGCAGGTTTTATTTATTTGGGCAGGCCACCGTGGGCGCATCCTATTTCAAGAGCACGAATAGCTATAGTACGGTCACTAATCTTGCAAAATTACGGAGTGCTGCGATCAGTGTTGCGCCCGGCCTTTCTTTCGCATTTTCAAAAAGAATGCATCTGGAGGTTTCAACAGCGAATCTGCTATCGTTGAGCTACAACTTTAATACGTTTGAAACTGTTGCTGCCGGCACGTCAAATAAGTCCACGTCTAAAGGTTTTGGTTTATATGCCAACCTGCAACCTGCGTCAAACCTCGCGGTAGGTTTCCGGCTGTTGTTTGGTAAGTAGATTGTTTCTTTGAAAAAAATATCTAACCGCAAAGTATGCAAAGCCCCGCGAGTTTCGCAAAGGCTTTGGGTACCTCCTTTGCGTTCCGAGCGCACTTTGCGTTTAATTCTTCAATACCTTCTCCAACCGTGTGTTCATAACGGAGAACCACACAGGTGGTATTAACGCCAGCAGCATCATGCCAGGATAACCGGTGGGCATTTGCGGTGAATTTTGGTGGTGACGCAATATCTGGTACTTGCGACTGGCAAGAAAATGATGATCGCTGTGGCGGCTGAGCTCGAAAAGCATTACACGGCCGATGACGTGATTGCTGTTCCAGCTGTGCTGTGGCGTAGCGCGCTCATACTTTCCTTCGGTGATCATCTTTCGCTGCAAGCCGTAATGCTCAATATAGTTCACGGTTTCCAACAGTAATATTCCAACCAGGGCAGCAACGCAGTATAAACCGGCTGTAAGCCATCCGAAAAAATAAAATATTATGATAAAAAATGCCAGCTGCACCAACTGGAATTGCAGCATCTGATTATGGAGAGAAAATTTTTTTCGGCCTTTCTTTTCGGCGTCCCAGCCGGCAATTTTCCAGGCACTCAAATAACTGAATAGGATCGTCCGCCCGAAAAATGCATAAAGCGATTCACCATAGCGCGCACTGCTTGGATCTTCGTTTGTGGCTACCCGTTTGTGATGTCCCTTATTGTGTTCGATATAAAAATGCATATAAAGGGAGGTCAAAAGAAGTGATTTGGCGAGCAGCTGCTCCACCTTGTTCACCCTGTGCCCAAGCTCATGACCTACATTAATGCCCATAACGCCGCAAAGCAATCCCATCACCAATGTTTTTCCAATGAGGTCCGTGGGGGGCTGGGGCTGGAAACTGATCGCATATAAATAAATGGCAAGGGCAAAATATTGAAATGGTACCACCAGATATAGCAACACGTCATAGGTGCGGTCATGCCTTGCCAGTTCCTCCTCAGCTGCCGAAAGGTTTGTATCATCCCCTTTCATGAAAAGTTCAATGACCGGTATAATGAAAAAACCATAAATAAGAGGCAGCCAAACTACCAGGCCGGAGTTCAGAAAAGAGCCTACTGCACCATAGTACAACAGAAAAGGAGACAGGTATTTGAAGGTCCTTAACCGCATCGCCCAAAAATAAAAAATATCTGTTCTTTTTTTGACTCTGTTAAACGAAAGCCAATTTAACAAGTCTCAAACAAAACCTGATTTACTGATGATCTCGAACCAGCTCAAGAACCAACACCTGATGTGGCGCGCTGGCTTTGGCCCCTCCGCCGACCAGCTGGAAGACCTGAAATCCGTTTCTCCCCAAGAAGTTTTTAAAGCCATCCAGAAAGCCTCCTCAAAAAAGCCGGAGTATTTGGATGCAACAGACGATTATTTAAAAGGGCTGGTTAAAGGCATTGGTGAGGAAGGAAAACGCGAGCA
>DATMHB010000539.1:0-2945 GCA_035555175.1 Flavisolibacter sp.
TTATTCATCGGCGGCGCTCTGTTGTCCATGCCTTCCTCCACTTCTGCTTCGATCACTTTGTAATGTATGGAGTGGGGTCGCGGCCTGATCGGTTGCCTGCGGTATAAGCCCCACAGCTTTGTAAATGCAGCGCCGTAATAAAGAATGAGCGACGAATAGAAGACGAACAGCAATAGGAGAACGATCGAAGCCGACGCGCCATAAAGTGTATTGATATTGCTGTAGGTGAGCAGCCAGTGCAAAATAATTTTGCCGATCGTAAAAAGTAATGCGGTCACCAACGCACCCACGAATGAAACCGACCATTGCGGCTTTCCATCGGTGAGATAACGAAACACGATGGCAAACCATACTGTAACAATGATGATCGAAATCACATTGTTCAATGTGGTATTAAAATAAGAAGAAAGCAGTGGTGAAAATTCGAAAATATATCTGCCGATAAATGCCTGCATGCCTTCGGCCACGATACCAACCACAAACAAAACACCCGCAACAAGAATAACCGCGATCGCCTTGATCCTTGAGGCCAGATTAACCGCCATAGTCTTGTGTTCTACTCTACGGATCTTCCAAATCTGGTTGAGTGAGTTCCTGATCACCCTAAACAAAGTGGTTGCCACAAAAAGGAGAAATATGAATCCACCAATGGTGATCCACCAGTTCTGCGCCAGTTTCCTGAGTGCACTCAAAATGTCAACGATCTGCTTAACCGCTTCGGGTCCGAACAGGCCGGAAAGATTACTGAATAACTCTGCCCGCACTGTTTCAGGATTGAGGAAAAGTTTCAGCGCCTGGATCAGGATGACAAGAATGGGAGGAAGGGCGATTGTGGTAAAGAACGCAGTGGCACCCGCCATACGCAATGGATCATTCTTCAATAACTCTTTCAGTGAATCCCTGAGAAGCGCGACGAATTTTGTTATGGCTGAAGATACAGGCATTGCTTTAATTGATCGCTCAATGGCCAAGTATTCGAAATGTTACTTGGTTTCGACGGAGCGTGCCGGAATTTGACCGGTTCTCTATTCAAGATCGGTCCTACTTCATCATTTCAAGTTTCTTCTGCAATGAAAACATCTCATCCCTCAACCGCGCGGCCTCCATGAAGTCAAGGTCGCGTGCGGCTTTTTCCATTTCTTTTTTTGTACGTGTGATCACCTTTTCCAGTTGCGGAATGGTTGTGTATTCGGGTTCTTCTTCCGCTGCTCTCGTTACGATTTCTTCTACGGCATATGGCGAGTCCGGATCGTAGCCTTTTATGTCAAGCACCGAGGTCTGCGCCATTACCTGCTCTACTGATTTACGCACCGTCGTCGGTGTAATATTGTTCGCAATATTGTAGGCGATCTGTTTTTCGCGCCGGCGGTTGGTCTCATCAATCGTCCGCTGCATGCTTTCCGTCATGCTATCCGCATAAAATATCACAAGCCCTTCAACATTTCTGGCGGCGCGGCCTGCAGTCTGGGTTAATGAGCGTTCGTTTCTCAAAAATCCTTCCTTGTCTGCATCCAGTATTGCGACCAGTGAAACTTCAGGCAGGTCGAGGCCTTCACGCAAAAGGTTCACACCCACCAGCACATCGATCTTTCCCAACCTTAGCTCCCGCAGGATTTCCACTCTCTCGAGAGCGTCGATATCGCTGTGTATGTATTTCGACTTGATGTCGATACGCTTGAGGTATTTATCCATTTCCTCAGCCATACGCTTGGTCAAGGTGGTTACGAGTACGCGACCCCCTTTCTTCACGCGCTTGTCAATTTCATCGAGAAGATCATCGATCTGATTCACACTCGGACGGATTTCAATAGGTGGCTCTAAAAGTCCCGTCGGACGAACGACCTGCTCTACTACCGCACCACCGGTTTGCTCCAGTTCATATTCACCTGGTGTTGCGCTCACATAAATGACCTGGTTCAGCAAGTTGGAGAATTCATGAAAATTCAGTGGACGGTTGTCAAGGGCGGAAGGAAGCCGGAACCCATAATCCACCAGCACAAGTTTGCGGCTCCGGTCGCCTCCATACATGCCGCTCACCTGAGGAACAGTCTGGTGACTTTCGTCGATCACACAAAGAAAATCCTTAGGGAAATAATCGAGCAGGCAGAACGGCCTTGTACCCGGCCTTCTGCGATCGAAGAATCGTGAATAGTTCTCGATGCCATTGCAAAATCCCAACTCACGGATCATTTCAATATCATATTCGACTCTTTCTTTCAGGCGTTGGGCCTCGATAAATTTTCCGACGCCTTTGAAATAGTCCACCTGTGCATTCATTTCATCCTGGATTTCGTACATCACATCGTTGATGATGTCTTTTGGTGCAACATATAGGTTGGCAGGAAAGATGGCAGCATCTTCAAGCTTGCCGATGCGCTTTCCATTTTGTACGTCGATACTTTCAATCTCTTCTATTTCATCTCCGAAAAATGTTATTCGGTACCCATAATCAACATAAGGAAGATTGATGTCAACCGTGTCGCCCTTAACACGGAATGTACCCCTGTTGAATTCGATGGTTGTTCTATTATAAAGGGAGCTTACCAGAGAATGGAGGAACCCCTGGCGTGAAGTTTTTTGCCCGCGCGAAATTCTCACGATCCCGCTTTCATAGTCCGTAGGATTGCCCATACCGTAGATGCAGCTCACACTGGCTACAACAATAATATCTCTCCTGCCAGATAAAAGACTTGTAGTGGCGCGAAGTCGAAGCTTGTCGAGCTCTTCGTTAATGTTCAGATCCTTTTCAATATAGGTATCCGTGGTAGGCATGTAGGCCTCCGGCTGGTAATAATCGTAGTACGAAACAAAATATTCGACAGCATTGTCCGGGAAGAATTGCCGGAACTCTCCATATAGTTGCGCTACAAGGGTTTTATTATGCGTAAGCACCAGCGTAGGGCGTTGCACATTTTGAATGACATTAGCGATCGTAAACGTTTTCC
>DATMHB010000540.1:0-8657 GCA_035555175.1 Flavisolibacter sp.
GCTCCCATTCTTAGGCGATCTTCTTCCACCGGCATGTGCCTTCGCAGGAGGCCTCGCTGCTACCTTACTCGTTTACTATTTTTCCGCCTCGCTGAACAGGGTCAATATTTCCATCATGATCCTCGCCGGCATTGCGGTGAATGCGATCGCGAACGGCGCAACCGGTTTTCTTGCGTACATCGCGCGCGATCCGCAGGCACGTTCAATTACGTTCTGGAACCTGGGGTCGCTGTCGGGCGCCAGCTGGCAGGCAGTGAGTATTGTTGCCGTGTCAACAGTTGGAGGCTTTCTTCTTGCGCTGCGCTTTGCAAAACCGCTCAACGCATTGCAATTGGGAGATAGTGAAGCTGGCTACCTCGGTATTCGCACCGAGCGTTTGAAGATCTCCGTTATACTGGTCAACACATTGCTTGTTTCGGTTGCTACCTCGCTGGTGGGCATTATTGCGTTTGTCGGACTGATCGTGCCGCACCTGCTGCGACTGTTGAAAGGATCTGACAATCGCTATCTCATCATTGGGTCCGCCTTGCTCGGTGCCATTGTTCTGATCATAACAGATATGATCTGCAGGATCGTGATAGCGCCCGCCGAAATGCCGATCGGCATCGTCACCGCCTTCATTGGAGCACCGGTTTTTTTATGGCTGTTATCCAGATTCAGAAGCAGCGGGCAGAAGGGAGGTTTTTATGCTTGAGGCAAAGAATATTTCCTTCAGGATCGGTGAACGTTATTTGCTTCACCCTACTTCGGTTGAATTCGAAAAAGGAAAATTTCATGTGATCATGGGTGCGAATGGCGCAGGAAAAAGCACTCTCCTTAAAATACTGGCCGCAGATCAACCGCCGTCTTCAGGAACGATTCACCTGAATGGAGAACCCCTCCAATACATTTCAAAAAGGATGCTGGCAACAAAACGCGCGGTGCTCTCGCAGCACTATCACATCAGTTTTCCGATCAGTGCAGCCGAGATCGTAATGATGGGCCGCTATCCTTATTTTTCAAATCATCCCACAGCTGTCGACCGGTCCATTTGCACTGAAGCCATGGAATTGCTGCAGGTAGATGAAATGAAAGAGCGTGATTACAATACTTTATCGGGTGGCGAAGCCCAGAAAGTGCAAATGAGCAGGGTGCTGGCTCAGATCTGGGAAAAAAAGAGCGAGCCTTTCCTCTTCCTCGATGAACCGGTATCCCATCTCGACATAAAATTCCAACATCAGCTGCTATTGGCTGCGAAGGATTGGTGCCGGACAAATACGACGGTGATTGCCATCCTTCATGATATCAACCTTGCCATTGCATTTGCCGACCGAATTCTTTTTATGAAGCAGGGAGCGGTCACACACGACATCGCAACCGTGAATGATATCACACCGTCGGTAATCAGGGAAGTCTTCGACGTGGAAGCATCGATCATCTATCCGCAGCAACATAAGCCGGTGGTTATTTTCTAGACAGGCTTGCAAGGGGCTTTTTTCTAACTAATATATTTGGAGATACAAATCTGTCAGATGCGATTCCGCCTCTGTCTTATTCCCGTTCTGATCGTTATTGGTTCACTGCATGCCGCTCGAACCGGAGGGGTCATAAGTTCCCGGGTACGATTTGCTGACCCCTCCGCTCGTGAATATTGATAATGGCAGGGACATCGGTGTACAACGTCAAATGGCGCGATCGTCCGGATTTCCAAAGAAAATGCGCGGTGAAACCGATTATAGATCGTAAATCACTTTTTCAATCCGCTCCCTGGTCTCGTCGTCGCTCAGCCGTTCGGGATGAAATGTGGTTCCTGTTACTTTTTCGTACAGCTCAATATATCTTTTTGAAATGGTATCTACCCATTCATCACTCATTTCGGGAACAGTCTGTCCTTCCTTTCCCATGAACTCATTCAGGATAAGCCATTCGCGCACAAATTCCTTGCTCAGTTGTTTTTGTTTGCCGCCTTGCTGCTGCCTTTCGTCAAAACCATCCGCATAAAAATACCGCGAGGAATCGGGCGTATGGATCTCGTCCATCAACACGATCGCTCCATTCCTTTTGCCAAATTCATATTTGGTATCGGCCAACACGAGGTCTTGTTTTGCTGCAAGCGCTTTTCCCCTTGCAAAAAGGTTCAATGCATACGCCTTGATCTTTCCCCAGTCTTGTTCGCTTGCCAACTGCTGCTCAAGGATCTCTTTTTCTGAAATGTCTTCGTCATGTCCATGGCTTGCTTTTGTAGAAGGCGTAATGATGGGCTCGGGAAAGAAATCATTTTCTTTCATGCCATCGGGCATCAGCACACCACAAAGGATCCTTTGTCCGCCGGTATAGGTTCTCCATGCGTGGCCACAAAGGTTGCCCCTCACCACCACTTCGATTTTAAAAGGTTCGCACCTATAACCGAAGGAAGAATTGGACGTTGGTGTTTCAATCAGCCAGTTCGGGCAAATGTCTTTTGTTGCATTGAGCATATAGGCTGCCAGCTGGTTGAGCACCTGTCCTTTGAATGGAATGGGCCTGGGAAGGATCACGTCGAATGCAGATATCCGGTCGGACGCAATCATTAGCAAATGATCGTTGCCGATAGTATACACGTCCCGAACCTTTCCTCTGTAAAAATTCGTTTGATTTGGAAATTGAAAATCGCCCATGAATCGAAAGTAAATTGAAGTGGTTGGAACAAGCGATGAAGCCCCCGATAAATTTCAACAACTTATTCAAAATCACGCAAATTAAATTTTCCTGAAACAATTGTAATGCTTATTTTTCCGTCTCAGATTGCCGCTCAAATTGCCTGGCAATTGATGTAAAATCAGTTTTGCATCTTCCAAAACTAAATTCAGAGTTATGAGAAAAAGCTTTCGCTTTTCTGCTGTGCTTCTTACAGCCATGATCTTTTCCCTTTCGATTGCATTTGCTCAATCCACTTCGATCACCGGCACCGTAAAAAATCTTGCAACGGGCGAAGGGCTTGGAGCCGTATCGGTAACCGTAAAAGGAAGCCAGGAAGGAACCTTTACAGATTCCAAGGGCGACTTTAAATTATCGGTGAAGAAATTGCCGGCTACACTGGTGTTCAGCTCCATTGGCTTCGACATGCAGGAAGTGACTGTCAGCAGCAGCGGCACGCCGGTCGACGTAACTTTGAATCCTTCTTCCGTGCTGGGTCAGGAGGTTGTGATCTCAGCAACAAGAACCGCCACACGCATTCTAGATGCTCCCGTGACCGTAGAGAGGATGAATAACATAACGCTGCGCGGCGTACCTGCTCCAAACTATTATGAAGCGATCTCGAACCTGAAAGGGGTGGACATGCATACGGCCAGCTTAACCTTCCGTACCGTCACCACACGAGGATTTATCAGCAGCGGTAATACCCGTTTGAATCAACTCATCGACGGGATGGACAACCAGGCGCCCGGTTTGAACTTCGCGGTAGGTAGTGTGATCGGGCCAACAGAGCTCGACGTTGACAATATCGAACTCCTTTCTGGCGCATCATCCGCGCTTTATGGATCGGGCGGTAAGAACGGAACACTTTTGATCAACAGCAAAAATCCATTCAAATACCAGGGGCTCAGCTTCCAGATCAAACAGGGCATTATGCATATAAAGGATGCGGACCAAAGCCCTTCACCTTATTACGACTGGAGCCTTCGCTGGGGTAAAACTTTTGGAGAAAAATTTGCTTTTAAAATTTCTTCGCAGCTCATCAAGGCCAGGGATTGGGAAGCCAATGATTATCGCAACGTGGCCAGAACAAATGTTCTCAGCAAAGTAATAGGCGGCGACCGCATCACCGATCCGAACTTCGATGGAATCAATATGTATGGTGATGAGACCTCGGCCAATATCAGGCAGCTGATCCAGTTGATGTACCTGGGCGCCGGAAGTCCCGCACTCACATCCAACGTGCCTGGTCAATCTTATACCTGGGGATTCGCGTTGCAGAATACAGCGAACCAAAATGTTTCCAGAACAGGTTATAAGGAAAGAGACCTGGTAGACTACAATACGCAGAACTTTAAATTTACCGGCGGATTGTTTTATAAGATCACACCCGGCATCGAAGCTTCTTTCAATTCTTATTTTGGTACGGGCACGACTGTTTACACCGGTGCCGACCGCTATTCGCTGCGCAATCTAAAGATGGCACAGCACAAGCTGGAAATTAGGGCCAACAACTGGTTCCTTCGTGGATATACTACGCAGGAAAATGCGGGTGATGCATATCAGGCCACAGCCCTGGGCCGGCTGATCAACGAAGCATGGAAGGCAAGCTTCAATCAGGCGAATATTGCCGGATCATGGTATCCTCAATATATTTTTGGTTACCTCGGTTACAAAGCGGGCGCACTTGCCTCTACAGGTGTCATCGGAAGCGAATACGGTGCGAACCAGTTTGCGCGGTCCGTTGCAGACCAGGGAAGATTACTTCCGGGAACGCCAACGTTTAATTCTGTGGCCCGTAATATCAAAGGAACGGCCATTCCAAAGGGTGCAAAATTCCTTGACCGCAGCGACCTTTGGTCTGCAGAAGGGCAGCTGAACTTCTCCGACCAATTCAATTTCAGCAAACTCCTTGAGGTGATCGCCGGCGCGCAATGGAAAGAATATGTGCTGAACTCAAAGGGAACCATCTTTGCCGATACGGCCGGCAAATTGAAGCCGGCAGAATACGGCGCTTATGTTCAATTGAGAAAGAAATTATTCAACGATGTCCTAACGCTTACGGCTGCCGGACGTTATGACGACCACACGAATTTCCAGGGGAGATTCACTCCCCGGCTAGCAGCTGTCATCAAAGTTGCCACGGACAATAATGTGCGCCTGTCGTATCAGACGGCTTACCGGTTCCCAACCAATCAGGATCAATACATCAACCTGAATACAGGCTCCGCCATCCTTACGGGTGCGTTACCTGAATTTCAAACCTTTTATGGTTTGGATGTGAATCCTGGATACACAGCTGAAAGCATTAATGCTTACCGGGCCGGCGGCAATCCTGCCAACACCTCGCTACTGGTAAGGGGCAGCTACCGCGAAGTGAAGCCCGAGACAGTGGCCTCGTACGAGATCGGCTACAAAGGTGTGATCTCGAAAAGACTGTTTGTTGATGCGTATGCATATTTCAGCAAATACCAGGATTTCCTCGGCCGCATCGCGGTCGGACAGTCAATGACCGGTACCGCGACCGGAATTTTCAATCCACTGACCACACGCAATTTGTCTTATATCCAAAACATCGACCAGGAAGTGAAAGCAACCGGCTGGGGTATTTCCGGTGAACTGCAGCTGATCCGCGGATTTTTTGCTTATGGCAACGTCTTCTCCGATAAATTAAAAGACGTACCATCCAATGTGGTAACCAATTTCAATGCGCCTTTATATCGTTATAACATCGGCCTTCGCAATGACAACCTCTGGAATAATGTCGGATTCAATTTCGTCTGGAAGTGGCAGGATAATGTCTATTACGAAAGTACATTCGCTACCGGCACGCTGCCTTATTTCGGATGGCTTGACGGACAAGTCTCTTACAGGCTTACCAAAACCAAAAGCATGATCCGCGTAGGCGGCACCAACCTGCTTAACAAATACTACCGCACTGGATTCGGTAATCCTTATGTCGGCGGGCTGTATTATGTGAGCTATGCGTACAACATACTGTGATCCTCGCTTTAAATAATCCTAAGGCCACCTTTAGCGGGTGGCCTTTTTTTGTGGCCGCAGCATCTATTGAAGCAGCGAGATTAAACGCAAGGGGCGGAGGACAGTCGGTCCGCAAAGCTCCTTTGCGTCTCGTTTGCGGTCCTGCGCTCCGTCTGCGTTTAGTGTCTCAACTAAAAAAGCCGCTTCGTAAGAAGCGGCTCTTGTTTGTAGGAGTCAAAATGAGAATTAACCGAATAAACCGCCCTTTTTAAGGGATCTCACACCCTCAGCGATCTTGAAACCGTTCTGATACACTTCAATCTTGTAATCACCAGTTTGAAAATGATCCTGACGCAGCGGCACCTGCACTGATTTGCGCGCACCCTGCTCGTATTCTACCGTGGTTTTGTATGTATAAGTTTTATCTCCGTCGTTACGGGTAGACAATGTTGAAGCCCCGGCCGGATCAGTGATCACCTTTCCGTCAGGACCGGTAACGATCACATAAATGTCTGCAGGCCCTGACCTCGCTACGCGATTCTCAACGTCGAAAGAAACAACCAGTTTATCTACGTGCTTGGCATTGGTCGTTACTTTTTCCTTTCCTTTCCTCCTTTCATCAACAGGCGTGATCTGGATGTTGGAGGCGGTAAAGGTTGAAGCTACATCTACGGTTTTTGCGAGTTGCTCTTTTTCAGAAGTAGTTGTCTGCAAATTGGTTTCCAGTGTTTGCTTTTCCTGCGTCAGCTGCGTATTGGTCGAGGCCAGCTGCTGGTTCTCGCCATTGAGACGCGCATTCTCCGCTTCGAGGTTTGCGATCTTTTCATTCAATTCAGCGATCAGGGTTTTAGCCCTTGCCAATTCCGCCTGCGTTGCATTCCTCTTATTCAGGATGCTGCCAATCTCTTTCTTTAATTTATTGATCTCAGATTCACGGTCGCTGATGACACCGGCTTTAGTATTGTTATCGCCCGTCAGTGAATCCAGTCTTTCAAGAGTAAGGTCGTATTGAGCACGAAGCGAATCTCTCGAGCTCATGGCATTGTTAACTGCCAGTGTCTTTTCCTGGATCTGCTTATTGGAATCGTTCTTATCGTAAAGGAAATAGGCCCAGGTTCCCAGGAGGCCCGCCGCCAATACGCCGATAATAATGTTCTTGGTAGTGTTATTACTGGCCCTCGTTGAACGGTTTTGATTTTGTGGATTTTCAGCAGAAGGATAGTTTGTATTTGCCATCATTTAGGTTTTTAGTTAACGATATTTGAATTTTATAAATTAGCTTGAAGACTTAGTTTTGAATTTCGCGAGCACTGTCCGAAAACCGTGCCAGAAAGTTAAGACATTGGTTCCGAATATTCAAGGAAATGAATGCAGAAAAGCTACTCTCTGATCTTCACAAAAAACAATTCCGCCCTGTATATTGGCTTGAGGGAGAAGAGGAATACTTTATCGACAAGGTGATCCATTATGCCGAACACCAGATCCTGTCAGAAGGCGAATCAGGCTTTAATCTTACTGTATTCTATGGTCGTGATGCATCCTGGCCGGATGTACTGAATGCCTGCAGGAAATATCCCATGTTTTCTGATTTACAAGTGGTTATAATTAAAGAAGCGCAACAGATGCGCGACATAGATAAACTCGAAGCATATATCGATAAGCCACTTGCTTCTACTTTGCTGTTTGTTGCATACAAAAACAAAAAAGTGGATGGCCGTACAAAGCTTGCTAAATTGTTAAAAGATAAAGCTGTACTGCTCACCACCAAAAAAATGTATGACAGCGAGCTGCCCGAATGGGTGACCGGTCTGATAAAATCAAAAGGATACACCATTACCAGCAAGGCCCTTTTCTTATTGATCGATCATATTGGCAACGACCTCAACCGTTTGAACAACGAGATCGACAAGCTGGCCCTGAACCTTTCAAAAAGGAAAAATATTACGGAGGACGACATTGAAATCTTTGTGGGCATTAGTAAAGAATTCAACGTTTTTGAGCTCCAGCAGGCCATAGCGCATAAGGACCTCTATAAGGCCGTTCGCATCATACATTATTTTGAGGCCAATCCGAAAGCAGCTCCTTTGCAGCTGGTCTTTCCCTCGCTTTATAATTTTTTCAGCAAAGTGCAAATGGTCTATTCGGTAAACGCCCGGGATGAAAAAGCCGTTGCAGCAGCCATCGGCGTCAATAATTATTTCGTGCGTGATTACCTTCAAACAGCCACAAGGTTCGCAAGCCACGAAGTGGAGAAGATCCTGCTGCTTTTGCACCAATACAACCTAAAAGGCGTAGGCGTCAATGACCCCGGAAGCTCAGACGCCATGCTCCTGAAGGAAATGGTGGTGAAAATGATTGCAGCATGATCAGAGGGAGGCAAGACTGTTGATCCTGTCCTGCAGCAATTGGTGTTTCAGTGCGTCAAGCGACTCAAATTTTTCCTGTACCCTCAGAAATTGCTTCACGATCACCCTCAGAGTTTTTCCATATATGTCTCTGTCGAAATCGAAAATATTGATTTCGATACGCTCATTTGAATTCAACAGCGTAGGGCGGTTGCCAATGCTTAGCATGCCACCGAATCTTTGTCCTTCGAGCTCGGCATATGCGGCATACACGCCGTGACCGAGCCGGATCTTGTCATGGTCATTATATTCAAGGTTGGCGGTTGGATAACCCAATTGCCTTCCCAGCTGGTCGCCTTTAATCACCGTTCCCTCAAAAAAAATTCATACCCCAGCAGCCTGTTGGCCGTTTCAATCTCACTATCAAGCAAGGCTGTCCTGATCTTGGTGGAGCTCACGCCAATTTCATCAAGAATGTATTTTGGTATCTCCAGCAGACGGTAACCATATTGATCTGCTTTTTCTGCCAACAAATGAAAATTGCCTTTTCTCTCCTTGCCAAAATGATGGTCATAACCGATGATGATCGTGTGCGGGTGAAATTTTTTGATCAGGAAGTCTTCGATATATTCATCGGCCGTCTGGTCCGCGAAAGCCTGGTCGAATGGAATGATC
>DATMHB010000541.1:0-6340 GCA_035555175.1 Flavisolibacter sp.
ACGGCCACCATGGCAGAAGCGGCCATACAACGTTGTCCGGCGCATCCACTCATAGAGGCAGCAACATTTTGTGCCGTCATAGTATGAATGGCATCGGGCATCACCATGAGGTTGTTCTTGGCGCCGCCGAGGGCCAGGCATCTTTTGTATTGGCTAGTGGCGCGTTGGTAAACAATTTTTGCAATGCGCGTAGAGCCAACAAACGAAACGGCTTCAATATGCGGATGATCACAGATCGCCTCTACTATGCCGCCGTCACCGTGCACAACATTAAAAACGCCGTCCGGTAACCCTTCTTCTTTTAAAAGTTCTGCCAGTCTGCCGGCACTGAGCGGTACTTTTTCACTTGGCTTGAGGATCATGCAATTTCCCAGGGCAATGGCGTTGGGAATGGTCCAGTTGGGAACCATGCTGGGAAAATTAAATGGAACAATGGAAGCAACAACGCCAAGGGGAACGTGCTCGGTCCGGCATTCGACACCCTTGCTCACTTCGAGGAGCTCGCCTGTGACCAATTGTGGAAGTGAACAGGCAAACTCGGTGAGCTCGATACATTTGTCAATTTCCGCTACCGATTCACCATAAGTTTTTCCATTCTCTTCCGAGCAAAGGCGGGCCAGTTCTTTCAGGTTTTTTTCAAGGAGGGTCTTATAGCGGAAGAAAACCTGCACTCTTTCTTTGATCGGTGTGCGTGACCAGCCATTAAAGGCGGCCATGGCGGCTGCGGCAGCATTATTGAGATCAGAAGGACCGGAAAGTGGAACGGTTGATAAAAGGGCGCCGTCGACGGGTGAGATCACTTCCAGCGTTTTTTTTGAATCGCTTTCCACAAATTGTCCGTTCACAAAGTTTTTGATTGCAGGATACCGCATTACATAGATTTAGTACTGACAATTTAATGTTTTTGATTGAAAAAAAACAAAGAACAATTAAACGCAGCACGCCAAGCATTGCAAAGAAAAAGCAAAGGAATATTCAAAGCGCCTTTGGGTAGCGTTGCGTCCTCCGGGCGCTTTGCGTTTCTTCACCTTCTCCGGCCCTTTGTGTTTATGCCCGCTGTTGTAAGCTTCCGTCTAACATTTCCAGATTCTATGATGAAGTTTTCTATCAGGTCGTTGCTCTGGCTTGGTTTTTTAAAGTCCGGTGCTCTGCGCTTTTTGGCTCTCACCGTTGATGTTTTCAGCAACAACTGTTTGATAGGTATTTCTCGATGTTCGCCTCGTGCCTCGTCCCTTGCTCTTTTTGACATTCGCATGGGTCAGTACTGTCCATGTTTTATAAACAGGAGCGACACCGCGAAAAGAAAGAGAGCGAGAAACACAGCGGAGAGCGATTGATAGTAAGCTCAGTGCTTCTCGCGCAGCTGATGATTTTCTTCCGGCCGCGGCGGGATGAATTTTGAATTCTAATGCCTTGCAATACACGGAAAGCAAATCAACAGCAACTATTTTTCAATCAGCATCGGATCTATCCTATAAACCGAAAGACCTGTTAGCTTCGGCCGCCTTTCTCCACTGATCCTCACTTCAACCGCATCGGCTTCCACATCGGGGAACGTCAAAATTCGTTTCCGACCGATCGTCGTTCCCCCGATGGCCTTTACCACAATGTTTTTCTTTTTTATCAGTACAGAAAACGAATCAACAAACTGGCCATTTCTCAAATCCTCTTTTAGCACAACACAGTTTATCGATCTTGCCACTTTCCACGATGCACGTGGTATAGGATTTTGTGAGGATATCGGTTGGATTTCAAATATGGGCTTACGAAAATTTTCGGTACGCAAATGCTTAAAACCAATGGCCGCAGCCGAATCCGCATTGCTGACGAGACCTCTTCCATCCGGCGGAACGTTCAATAACAAATTCGCCCCACGCCCAACCGATTTAAGATAGAGATCGAATAACTCCGCAGGCGATTTAACACGGCTGTCTTCTTCCTGATGATAAAACCATCCCGGCCGGATACTCACATCGCATTCTGCCGGTATCCATTTCTTTCCATGAACGTTGCCCCGATTAAGCGTGTCGGTTGGCGGGCTGCCTGCGCCCCTCGTAAATCCTGCTGTGTTCAGGTAATTCCAGTTAGTGGTCCCTGCAATTCCATTCTCGTTGCCCACCCAACGGCATCCGGGACCGATATCACTGAAGATGACAGTTTGAGGAGAAATTTTTTTAATCAGTGCCTCGAATCGTGGCCAATCGTATTGTTGTTTCTTGCCATTTGGACCTTCTCCGTTTGCACCATCCCACCAGAGTTCCCAGATCGGTCCATAGTTGGAAAAAATTTCCTCCATCATATGCACAAACACGTCGTTGTAAGCCTCCGTACCATATTTCGGATGATTGCGGTCCCACGGTGAAATATAAACGCCGAACTTCAGTCCGTATACCTTGCAGGCTTGCGACAGCTCCCGCAGCACATCACCCTTTCCATTCTTCCATTTGCTTTCGCGTACCGTATGGTTGGAGTACTTGCTTGGCCACAGACAAAAACCGTCATGGTGTTTGGCAGTAATGATAATGCCCTTTGCACCAGCTGCTTTCGCAATACGGCACCATTGTCTGCAGTCGAGCTGTTCGGGGTCGAAGACTTCCTCTTTTTCATCGCCATGCCCCCACTCCTTTCCAGTGAATGTATTCGGACCGAAGTGCATGAACCAATAATATTCCATCTCATGCCAGGCCAATTGGGCTTTGGACGGTATTGGTATGGAACCCTGTTGTGCTATAACATAAGTGCTGCATAAGGTGCAACATATCAGAAAAAAAACTTTTTGCATACGATTGGAATACATCATAAAAATACGGCCTGTAAAATGAGTGCAGGAAACTTTTTGATAAACACGCACACGATCGTGCACCGGCAAGCCCCTTAATTGCAAATGAGGGTTTTATATCCTATCTTGAAACTAACAAACTATGAAGACCAATTCTATTGGATGCGCTCTTCTCTGCATTGCTCTGACAGGAATTTTGCCCGGTTGCGGGCAGAGGAAAAAAACAGATGCTTCTGCAGCAAACAAAGATTCCGGTTTGCAGGCAGAACGTCGTGTTACGGATACTTCACGCACCGCTGCCACCCGAACAATAATAGCAGCAGAAAAAATTTACACTGCCGAGAGAGGGCGGTTTTCAAACGGAGCATACGTTGCTTATATAAACGCTCACTATCTATTGCCGGAAAAGCTGACCGAGGATAGCAGTTTTTATTTTGACGACTGTTATTTCTACCTGATCAATAAGAAGACAAACCAGAAAGATTCTATAAAATTACCGGAAGATCCTCGCCAGATCGTGTCCATTGATGATGTATCACACCTGATATCAGGAAAAGCGCCGCTATTCCGGGCTTCATGGAGCGGCGACAGTGATGTTGGCATCGATCAGTTTTTTGGATTCAGGGATGATCGCCTCCAAATGCTTTTTGAATTTGAAAATCTTTTGGAGTTGAACAGGAAAGACGATTCCACACTAACAGGAATTGCAGTAGGCCGGGATGAACTGCTTTATCAATTTGAGCAATACCCGGTTCGCGTGTTGCTGCCAGATTTCGCCATGGAAGACCAGATGCCACTGAACCAGGCCATAGGCTATCCTACAAAAGTACTTTTCAACTTCACAGGTTATAAAATTTCCGGGAAGGGCGCCAGCGCTTATTCAATAAGGGCGGGATCGGAGATCTTTGTTGATTCGATCAACAGGGACAAAAAAATGGTCCGCATACGAACAAAAGACTCGGTCGTTTTGTATGTGCCCTTTGACAAAATAAAAGGAAAGGTTCAGACAAATGCTGCTGGGTAGTTTTTATTACAAATAATAGGTTTGCTGCTGAACGTTCTTATTGAAGCCATCATCCGCAAATCGTCGACACCTATTCAAGTCTATCATAAAGCTTAACAATGGCGTCAACGCTGCGTACGCCTGGCGGCAGGTGAAACAGGAATAATAAGTAATAGAGAGGCGGGCCGTTGGCATTGTAAGGATTTGAACCCCTGCGCTCATTTGGCTGACGCGCGGTCAATGAATCTTAATTCTTCTGCTCGAACTTATCTACGGCCAATCTTAAAATGCGGTGCGGCTTTTCTTTTATCTCGCCCGTTAGGATCACGTGGCCGTCATTTCCCTCAATCGTAATGGTAGCATCTTTCACGCCACCGCTTGCGTCCACCAGATCAGTTTTGATCACCATCTTTCCCTCACGGAAGGGCTCCTTCCATTCGCAACTGACTTCTTTGATCGTTCCGGTAAATGCCTGGCGTGCGTTTCCGTTCCGCGTTAGGGTAATGGTTGTGTTTGTTATTTCAACAACGGCCGGTCATCCCGAATTTCCTGCACTTCAAATTTCGAATTCAGAAAGCTGGTTTTGGAAGATGTTAGCCGGAGTGATTGACCACATTGTGCACTGGCGACATGAGCAGCTATTGCCAGCGGTAACACAAAGAGGAAGCGCTTTTTCATTTGTTCATTTCTGTGCGGTTAAAACATCAGCAATAATCGCATTGTACTTGCAATGCTTCGAATGATCGAACACCACGTGCACAAACATACCTCCCGTCCTGGTCTTTTACAAAGGTCTCAACCAGATATTACGAAAGCTGATCGGCTCACTTTTATCACCATGCGCCTGTAGCCTGATCGGCGCCGCGCCGTGCGCTTTGTAATAAGGCTGTCCTATATATTGTGTTGTGCCTTTGAGTGCCACGTTGTTTTGAACCAACACACCATTAAACAAAACAGTTACACGGGCCGGACTCACCAGTGCCGTATCCTTGAATCTTGGCGCTGTCCAGATAACATCGTAAACCTGCCATTCGCCCGGAGGACGCGTTGGATTAGCAAGCGGAATATGTTGCTTATACATGCTGCCGGCCTGTCCGTTCACGTAGGTTTTATTAATGTAGGAATCCAGCACCTGCAATTCATAGCCGCCACCCTCAACAGCCGCCAGGAAAATACCGCTGTTGCCGCGCGCCTGTCCTTCGCCTGTGATGTTTTCCGGCACCCTCCATTCAATGTGCAACTGATAATCCGTGAACTTGGCTTTTGTTTGTATGTCGCCTGCCGCCTTGTCTACTTTCACCAATCCATTTTGCACGATCCATTTTGCGGGCTTTGTAGTGTCGGCTGCGGAGACCCATGCATTCAGATCAGTTCCATTAAAAAGAACAACGGCATCGGAAGGAGGGTCAGAATTCATTCTGCCTGGTGTCACGATCTTCGGTACGGGAGACCATACCTCGGTGTCTTCCGGTTTTGCTTTTGTCTGGGCCATGACGTCAAAAGAAATTAAAAGGATCAAAAAAACGGGCAACGATCTTTTCATGATTCAATATTTAGAGTAGTCATTAAAATTTGAGCAATTCATCACTGGCAGCTTTATCTTATTTTTTTCTTTGATCTTGTCGCCACGCTATTAAGAAAATTAATTACCGCCTCCGAGAAAGCGGCCGTGCCGCTGGTACTGTTGTGGTCACCGGGGACAAGTACAAGTTTGGCATGCGGTATCGCTGCAGCCAGTGCGCGTGGCGATCCGTTGTCCACCGTATCTCGGTCGCCGCTAATGATGAGTACAGGCTGTTGAATTTTTCCCAGCACCTTCGGTTCAACGGAAGGCTGATATTTTTGGAACCAGGAAAGAATGGTGGTATCCAGTCCCTGTTGCTTTACATAGTTCACCATCGGTTGCAATTCCTTTATGCCGCCGCTTGACAAAGCCTGATAAAACATTTTTCTCCTGGGCCATTCCGGATCGGTAAATCCATCTCCCATCCCTCCCAGCACAGCACGGCGAACATTTTTATCTATCACGAGCAGGCGTGCAATAATGATGGAGCCTCTTGAATAACCTATTGCGTCGTAGGAAAGAAGCTTTAAATGATGCATCAGGCCAACGAGGTCTTTTGCTTCTGCGTCGTTTGCGTACGCGTTCTCTTCAAAAGATTTTCCCGACCGCCCATTGCCTCTAAGGTCCACCGTGACCACTTTGAAACCATTTGAAACAAGATCATTCAACAAAGGACTGCGCTTCCATGAATTGCTATTTGAAATAAATCCATGTACAAGCAAAACAGCCTGGCCTTCGCCGCGGATCTCATAATAAATCTTCGTATGGTCAAATGAATTGTAAAAGCCTGAGTCGCGTGCAGGAACTACGGCCTGTGCCTGCGCTTTCAGTTGAGCACAGCAGGATAATAAAAAGATCGTAACCAGGCAACGCATGCGGTATCGTTAATAATGGAGCTTTCTATTTTTTCCGATGGCGTACGCTATTCCTCCTGCAAGGTGGCCGAGATACAGCGGATCCTTATAAGATTCGGGAGTATGGCCGAGCTGGGTAT
>DATMHB010000542.1:0-3075 GCA_035555175.1 Flavisolibacter sp.
CCAAAAGAAACAAGATGATAATTATATAATCAATGATATGGATCGATGAATTCATACAGCAGTGCTTTGTTAGTTAAAATTCCATTCAGCAGGCCACTCATAGCTGCCGGGCTTTATGGTGAGATGCAGATCATCGATGCCTTGAACCTCCATGCGTACGATGCCCTGCTGTAATTCATGGGTCGGGACAAAAGATCTCCAAAGCATTTTCTTTACAATGGAATAGGCCGTTGAGCCTCCTTCTATCATTAATTCCTTAATGGGCCACGCTTCGAAGATGAGCCTCACCATCTCAGCCTGCTCATCGCGCAACCGTAGAGGAGCTGCTTTTCGATCAGCGCTGTTGTCAGCAGCAATGATCACGGTATTGTACGTTGACAGCCTATGCAGGATTTCGTCTAGCCATTTCTGATAATCAGGCCGCACCGCACTTCCGGTAAAGATTGCGGCAGGAATATAACTTACGAGGTGGGCGCAGCTCCGGATCCGCTCAACATTCTTGCTAAAAGCCGTGCCGCTTACCAATACTGAAGGAGATGAAAGATGGGCGTGACCTGCTTTCTTGTTTTTAAAGGGAAGTGCAGTAGCCAGCAATGCATCGAACAAGGCCGCGCCTCCGGCCATCAAAACGGAAGGGTCGTTGTGCTTTGCCCAGGCTGCCACTTCTTCATTCGTTTCTGCCTCACCCAGCGAAATACCTGTTGCCGGCAACGGACCGTTTTTTGGAACGATGGTTACCGGCTGTTCTTCGCCAAGCATTCTTACAACGTCAACACCCGTTGCAGGAAATTCCGGATCAGTGGAAAAAGCCGTTGCACCGATCAATTCTCCATTCACATAGTAGTGACCGTCTCTGATGATCCTTCCCAATGAGGGATTAACAGGAACGAGCAAGGCTTTATTGACATTCATCACCTTCATTTGGGCTTTCATTTCGGCAACGATGTGTCCGCGCAAAACGGAGTCAGTTTTTTTATAAAAGAGCGAAGGATCTAACCGCAGGGCTTTCGCCGTCAGCTCCTCCATTACCGCAACAGCCTGTTCCTTTTTCATCGACCGGGTGTTGGTATAAATGATCAGTATATCACATTGCCCACCAACATGAACATCGTCTGAAACAATAGCGCGCAGTCCGTAGCGAAGGGCTACTCCACCCAGTTCGGCTGCGCCCGTAATATCATCTGCAATAACAATGATCATATCCACCTCCGATCTCTTTTTCAGCAGAGATGCCTGCATTGAATTATTTTAAGCTTTAATCCTGTGTGGCCGATAACTTCTTGTACTTGCTCAACTGCACTGCCGACTCAATGGCCAGTATCATTGCATCGGCGCTCGCAATTCCTTTTCCGGCGATCTCAAACGCGGTTCCATGATCCACTGAAGTGCGAACAATAGGAAGCCCAAGGGTGATGTTCACTCCTTTCACGCTTTCCATTTTCTGCTTCTTCGCGTCCCATTTGAAGCCGTTCAGCTTAAAAGGAATGTGGCCCTGGTCGTGGTACATGGCCACCACGCCGCCATACGCACCCATGGCGGCTTTGGCAAATAACGTATCCGGCGGAACGGGTCCCTCCACATCATAACCCCTGCGTTGCGCTTCGATAACGGCAGGTTTTATTTCTTGGTCGTCTTCAGTACCGAATAAGCCATTATCTCCGGCATGAGGGTTCAGTCCGGCCACTCCTATCTTCAGATTGTCTTCACCCAATTGCTGCAAGCCCTTATTCAAAAGGTCGATCACTTCCAGTATGCGGTCTTTCCTGACGAGGTCACAGGCCTGCCGCAGCGACACATGCGTTGAGACGTGGATCACTTTCAAATTATCTTCCACCAGCAGCATCGCATATTTGCTTGTGTTGGTGAAATGAGCGTAGATCTCAGTATGGCCCGCAAAATGATGCCCTGCCTCATTGATCGATTTCTTATTGATCGGCCCTGTTACAGTAGCATCAGCTTCCCCAACCATGGCCAGCTCAATAGCTTTTTTCACCGCCTCGAAGGAAGCGTTACCTGCCATCGCGGATATTTCGCCAAACTTCAATTGGTCAATACGCACATTATGCAGATCTAAAACGTCCACGACGCCGTGCTCAAATTTTGCTGCCGCCACCGATTGAACGGGATGAATGATAGCATTCAGTTTGAGCTTGTCTACGATATGGCTGAACACTTCTGCATCGCCGATCACCAGGGGTCTGCAGATGCGGCCAATGTTTTTATCGAGCAGCGCCTTCACTGCTATTTCAGGGCCGATGCTTGCAGGATCGCCCATGGTAATGGCGATAATGGGTCTTTCTTTCATTAATAAATTTTCTCCTTGTTTAAGATTTGATTCAGCGCTGCGGACAGCTTGCCCTCTTCCTCGATCGAGCCTTCATAAATGGGAGGCAGAACATGTGAGGAACATAAGCCCAATGCTTTCATCAACACCTTCAATGCCCAAAGCGACTCACCCAATGTTCTGCCCTGCTGGTACAGCTCTCCGAGAACATCGGAAAGTTTTTGGAGCGCAAATGCCTGATCGCTCTTTCCCTCCGTTGCGGCCCTGTACAATGCCGCATACAGCTTTGGGTCAAAATTTCCTGTGCTTGGAACCAATCCGTCGCTACCCGCCAGGATTGCATCGGCGGACCTTGCGGCCCATCCCAGAAAATGACTGAAATCCTTCCGGTTCTTCCATAATTGTATCGATTGATCTAATCTTTGTTCGTTGCGCTCCGAATCTTTTGTTCCCACAATATTGGGATGGTAACTTAAGCGGTCAATTACATCCAGGGGAATGGACATGTGAGTAGTAGAAGGAATATTGTAGATGATCAAGGGACCTGAAACCTTTTCTGCCAGTACCTCCATATATTTCATCATGGCCGGTGCACTCAATGAATAATACGATGGCAGCGTAGCCACTACCACATCGACGCCGCAGTCGAAAGAATGTGCGGCCAAAGCGATGGACTCCTCCAACACATTGGATGAGATCCCGGCATACAATACGTCCTTGCCTTCTTTGAGTTTGCCGGCCGCTTCAATAAGTTCTTTATTCATTGCGAAAGGAATGGACGCAGCCTCGCC
>DATMHB010000543.1:0-2230 GCA_035555175.1 Flavisolibacter sp.
CAAAATGGAAACGAGAGTAAACATAAACGAAACGCAACCTCACGCGTACAAAGCTATGTATGCGCTGGAAGGCTATTTGGCGAATACGCAATTGACCAAAACGCAAAAGGACCTGATAAAGATCCGTGCTTCCCAAATCAACCGGTGTGCTTACTGTATCGATATGCTCACGAGGGACGCTCTTAAAAATGGGGAAAGCGCACAACGTATCTTTTTGCTGGATGCCTGGCGCGAAACGGAGCTGTTCACCGACGAAGAAAAATTGATTCTTGCCATTACCGAAGAAGTAACCTTAATTCATAACCACGGGCTTTCTGATGAGACTTATAAAAAGGCTGAGCAGTTTTTCGACGAGAACTATATTGCCCAGATCATCATGGCGATTGTGACAATTAATGCATGGAACAGGATCGCTGTAAGCACCAACATGGGGTTTGGAATAAAGGCTTCGGCCGCTCCGGAACATTCGATGACAGTGAAGAATTAATGCGGCGAAAAACTAAGAAGCCAAATTCATCCGCCGGAGCGAGATAAAGCACTTGGCTTGCTACTCCATGGTACAGAACCCGCGATATCAAGCACAGGCGGAGCCTGCACGGAAGGTTTTATTGTCGCCATACTTCCTATCCGCTATTCGAATTAAGTGTGCCGTCCAACGCTTTTCGCTGCGTCGCATGCCTTGAAGTTTACTGATCATTCAGACCAGGCAACTACCTTTGGCGGGAATCCACATGAATACTATTCCAGGGTCATTGCACGGTACCAGTTTTCGTAACCCGTTTTTTCGAAAACAATTCGCTTGCGTCGCAGCCTTTTTGCTGATTGGCTTATTCACACAGGCGCAGAACACCCTTCGGGTAGAGATAAGAAGCAAAGATGAGGGACATGCCCTCCAGGGAGCTACCGTCCTCATCCAAAAATTGAAAAAAAGCGCAGCAACGGACAGCTCGGGTTTTGCCGTTTTTACCAATCTGCCATCAGGCATGATCGAATTGGAAGTTTCATTTGTCGGCTTTGAACGGGTGAAAAAGAATATTATGCTGCCGGTTTCAAATCCGCTAACCGTAGCACTCGAGGAGAGCGAAGGTGAAGAGAATCCCAACATCATTGTAACGGCCACCCGCACAGACCGGTCTATCCGCAATACTCCAACAAGAGTAGAAGTGATTGCAGGAGGAGAGATTTCCGAAAATGTGAGCATGCGTCCCGGCGAGATCAGAATGCTATTGAATGAAACCACAGGGCTCATCACTCAACAAACGTCGGCCATCAGCAATACAGCCAACCTCCGTATACAGGAACTGCAGGGACGATACACCCAGGTATTGCGTGATGGCTTTCCATTATATTCAGGCCTGTCCGAAGGACTAAGCCTGGTACAAATTGCTCCATTGGACCTCAAGCAGGTCGAAATCATGAAAGGCTCATCGTCTACATTATACGGTGGTGGTGCCATTGCCGGCCTTATCAACCTGGTAAGCAAAACACCGGCGGCGAGGAGAGATCTCAACTTTCTCGCCAACGGCACATCCGCAGGTGGACTTGACCTGAGCGCTTTTTATGCGCAACGATTTCAAAATACCGGTGTAACGATTTTCACTTCGCACAATAGCGGAAGGCCCTACGATCCTTCAAACACGGGTCTGACAGCCATCCCAAAATTTGAACGGTACACGATAACACCAAGGGTCTTCCTCTATGGTAACAAAACCAACATTAATGCAGGGGTTAGCTTTATCACAGAGCACAGGCTTGGCGGCAGCATGGATTTTATTAAGCATGGTAATGCCGGCTATTTTGAAAAAAATAACTCCGGTAGATTTACGACACAGTTCGGTGCGACACATCAATTGAACGCTCACGTCGCTTTGAACTTTAAAAACAGCTATAACCATTTTAAAAGGGTAACGACGATTCCATCCTATCGGTTCGACGGCTTGCAACAATCTTCTTTTTCAGAATTGAGTTTCAGCTCGGGACAAAATCAATTGCTGTGGGTGGGCGGCATCAATCTTTATACCGACAAGTTCAGTGAAATACCTCATCCCAATGAACCACTAAGAAATTATGACTACATGACGCTGGGTGGCTTTCTGCAAAATACCTGGTCGCCTAGCGAAGCATTTAGTTTGGAAAGTGGCATGCGTGAAGACTATACGGCTCCCTACGGCTTTATTTTCCTCCCAAGGTTCTCTGCCCTTTTTCATTTCTCGAATCATTTTTCTTCACG
>DATMHB010000544.1:0-3522 GCA_035555175.1 Flavisolibacter sp.
AACCGATCGAGGGAGTTTCGGTGATCATACGGAACACGAAGAATAACTATACTTCCGGAACTACAACCGATGCAACCGGTGCATTCTCTTTTTCCAGGATCCCAACCGGAGGCCCTTACACCTTTGTGTTTTCCGCCGTTGGATATGAAATGCAAACCCTCGCCGGCTACAACATTGTAGACGGCGCCACTTTGTCCTTGCTCATAAAGCTGAAGGATAGTTCTGCTATTTTAGACCAGGTAGTCGTTATTGGTTATGGTACACAAAAGAGGAAAGACCTGACCGGGGCGGTTTCATCTATCAAGAGCCAGGATATTCAGGATATGGCTATAAGCCGCATCGATCAGGCACTGGTGGGAAAAGCGGCGGGTGTACAGGTCAAGCCGTCTACAGGAGAACCGGGTGCCTCTCCCCAGATCAGGATAAGAGGAATCGGAAGCATTTCAGCAGGCGCTTCTCCGCTTTATGTTATAGATGGATTTCCAACAGGCAACATTGAAACATTAAATCCTAACGACATTGAAAGTGTCGATATCCTAAAAGATGCATCGGCGACAGCCATCTATGGTTCACGAGGATCAAACGGAGTAGTCATTATTAATACCAAAAGAGGAAAGGCCGGTAAGACCAATATTTCTTTCGATACCTATTATGGATGGCAAAAGGTTGAAAGAAAGCCAAGGATGATGAATGCGCGCGAACAAGCACAATATTTCTACGAAGGCGTCAAGAACCGGAACATAGATGAAGGCAACAATGTTTCGGGTCCTCCCGGGGCGTGGGTCAGGCCGATACCCGCTATTATTTTGGATGTACTACAAGGGCGCAACACCTATGATGTCGACGCGCTGGATGCAGTTCTGATAACCGCACCACAGGACCACTTCCAGCTAACGGTAACCGGTGGTAATGCCAATACGAAATACCTTCTAAGCGGAGAGTATCTCAACCAGGATGGAATTGTTTTAAACAGCCATTTCAAGAGGTATTCGATGAGAGCAAATTTCGACACGAAACTGTTACAGAATTTGTCGTTAAAGGTAAATCTCAATCCGTCATTCACTGATAAGATGGCTCTGCCTGTAACAGGGAACCAGGGAGAAAATATTCTTGGTAGTGCTATTTCCGTGAGTAATTTTTATCCTTTGTTGGATTCTGCAGGTAATTATTTCATTTTCGGCGGTCTGCCTGCGCAGGCAGATTTCCATAATCCTCTGGCGCTGGCGAGGGAGTATAAGGCCAATCAGAAGATGATGCGATTTTTGGGTAATATCGATGCCGAATACCAATTTAATAAACAACTTTCATTTCGGGCACTTCTTGGAGCAACTCTAATTGGCTCAAAAGGGATGACATTCAAACCGCAGCTGCCTGTATTTTTCAACAACCCTGCAACGGGTACCGATAATTCGTCGGCCAGTTATAACTGGATCACGGAGTATACCCTGAACTATAATAAAACTATAAACAAACACCAGATCGTTGCTTTAGCCGGATTTACCGCACAAAAGGAACATGGCGATCTAAATTCTTTAAGCAGTAATAAATATCCTAACAACCTCGTAACCTCGCTGTCAGCCGTAAGCGGTGTCATCACCAATGGCACTTCCGAAAGCTATGAGTGGTCTATGTTGTCTTACTTAGGCAGGATCAATTACAATTATAACAGCAAATATTATGTAACTGCCTCCTTACGGACTGATGGGTCGTCAAGATTTGGCAATGAAAAGAAGTATGGTGTTTTTCCATCCGCTGCATTGGCGTGGCGTTTATCCAACGAAAAGTTCTTACAAAACCTTTCCTTCTTAAGCGAGTTAAAGCTGAGGGCGAGCTATGGTGAGACCGGGAACAATAACATCGGTAATTATGAACAGTATGCGACGATCAATTATGAAAAATATGCTTTTGGTGGAATTGCTGTCGGAGGATTCGCTCCGGGTAAGTTAGCCAACTCGCAACTAACGTGGGAAACACAAAAATCATTCAACCTGGGCGTTGATGCGAGCATTTTCAATCATCGCGTTTCCTTTTCAGTTGATCGTTTTCAGTCGAGAAACTACGATCTATTATTAAACGTCAACATCCCGCTTGTTACAGGATTTAGTACGGCCCTCGAAAATATTGGCGAGGTGAAGAATTCAGGATGGGAATTCATTCTGAATACTGTCAATTTGGATGGCAGGTTTAAATGGTCAACAGATTTTAATCTTTCCACTTTTAGGAACGAGGTTGTCAAGCTGGGACCGGAAGGCGATCCTATTATTGCGGACAATAACATAACGATGATCGGAAAGCCCATCGGGATGTTCTATGGCTTTCTTGTCAACGGAATTTTCAAAACCCAGGCGGAATTATCGCAGGGACCCATCTTTAACCCGGGAGCTTCAGACCGGTCACGGGTCGGCGATATACGCTTTGTGGATGTAAGTGGTCCTAATGGCAAACCTGATGGCATCATCAATAGCTTTGATAATACCATCATCGGCTCACCGTACCCTGACTTTTATTATGGAATGACCAACCGCTTTTCTTACAAAAACATAGGGCTGCTTGTAAGCATGCAGGGCAGCCATGGCGCGCAGATCTACAACACCTCCTTCGGCTCGGGCAGCGCCACCAGGGCAAGGGTGCGGGTATATGCTTACAATAACAATTACTGGAAATCGGAACAGGATCCCGGTGATGGAAACACTCCGCGACCAAACGATGCTCCGACCGGAGGGGTAAGGCTGTCAAGTCAACGCTATCTGGACGATGGCTCTTACCTGCGGATCAATAACATTACGCTGGATTATGTGTTAGCCGGTAAAGTCGTTCAAAAAATCGGCATCAGCAGGGCAAGAATTTACGTCGGCGCAACGAATCCTTTCCTTTTTACAAAGTATAAAAAATACAATCCGGATGTGAGCCTGAATGAAGATCCATTAAGACCTGGTGTAGAGTCGAACAATTATCCCTTGCCGAAAACTTTACTCCTAGGATTGAATGTTTCTTTTTGATTGCTATCACTTAAAAAAGTCTTCATGAAAAAGATCAAAATTTTATTCATCATAGTAACAGGCACCATAGCCTTGTCCTGTAAGAAACAATTTCTTGAGCTGAATCCGATCTCTACGGTGAGTGTGGACGTGTTATATAAAACGGACAAGGACTTTCAGGATGCTGTAACAGGAATTTACAGTGCGTTGATGGCACAATATCAGAATTTCTGGATGTTCGCAGACTTACGCAGTGACGATTCAAAGCAGGAGATTCCGAGTAATGTAACCGCTTTCAGCCTTGACAATTTTACCATTGGCAGCGATAATTCTTTATTAAAGGATACGTGGCGGAACTATTACCGGGTGATCAACCGGGCCAACACCGTGCTGGATAAGATCAAGGAAGCCGATGTTTCGATAGTCAAGAACAAGGCGCGATACATAGCTGAAGCCAAATTTTTACGGGCGTTGGCCTACTTTGACCTGGTGAGGATATTTGGCGATGTGCCCATGATCACCACGGAGGTAAACATAGAGGAAG
>DATMHB010000545.1:0-4579 GCA_035555175.1 Flavisolibacter sp.
ACTACAATATCTTATTGAAGATCCTCTTCAAGAAAATTCCTTACATCGATGACCAGGTGCCACAGGGCGAGCGCGACAAGGTTGGCAACGATGTGCTGAGCGATATTCAGCTTTGGGACAAGATCGCCGACGAATTTCAATTTGGCGTGGATAATCTGCCGGCTTCACAACCGGAAGTGGGACGAGCCAACAAATATGCTGCTTATGCCTACCTGGCAAAGGTCAGGCTGTATGAAGCATACGAACAAAATGCAACACATCAGGTGACATCGATCAATGCAGCAAGGTTGACCAAAGTGATCGAAGCTTGTGATGCGGTGATCAATTCAGGGAAATATACCCTGGTTCCGGATTTCGCCAACAACTGGTTGTATCCATTATCGGAAAACAATTCGGAGTCCATATTCGCCGTACAGTTTTCAGTGAACGACGGAACACCCAATGGCAAAGTGCAAATGTCTTCAGGTCTGAATTATAATATGGCTCAGCCCTACGGTTGCTGCTCATTCCACGCGCCGTCTCAGAACCTGGTGAATGCATTTAAGACCAATCCCGCAACCGGCCTTCCGCTGATCGATACTTACAACAACACCATGATGCGCGATTCGATCGATTTCTGGACGAACGGCGTTGATCCCCGCCTCGACCACACGATCGGCGTGCCTACGCATCCTTTCAAATACATTCCCACCTTTATTGCGCAGGTGACCTGGCAACGTGTGCCCACGATCTATGGACGCTACACATCCATGAAAGAAGTGGCGCAATACAATAGCCCCGCATTTAAAAAAGTGGGCGCCTTCTTTGGAAGTGCCACCAACTGGGCGATCATTAAATATAATGATGTGCTTTTGTGGAAAGCAGAAGCCCTGATCGAGCTGAACCGCCAGGCAGAGGCGCTGCCACTCATCAACATGATCCGCGCGAGAGCAGCGAATAGCACCGGCCTCCTAAAATACGCGAATGGCCAGGCTGTATCCAACTATAAAATTCAGCCGTATGTGGATGGCGTGAATTGTACGTGGTCGCAGGACTTTGCGAGAAAGGCATTGCGATTTGAAAGAAGACTGGAATTTGCTATGGAAGGCAGCCATTTCTTTGATCTGGTAAGATGGGGCATAGCAAGCGATTTTATCAATGCTTATTTCGCATCGGAAAAAACACTGATCTCGAACCTCAACTCGGCACACTTCACGGCAGGCCGGGATGAATATTTTCCTATTCCCCAAACCCAGATTACGTATACGGCGGGATTGTATAAGCAGAATCCCGGCTATTAAGAAAGGCATTGATGATTTGACAAGGCAGAACTACCGGCAGGTATTGACAAGAGCCCAGGGGGACCGGCAACTGTTCCCCTGGTTGGTGACAACATCACCGGTGCATCAGGTGAATTAGGATTGAATAAGAATAAGTGCTGTGAGAACGAATACAGCAATAACGCACCTGACATCACAAAATCTTTCTTATACGATGAATATCCCTACGAACGCTCATCAAAATTTCCCCGGCCATTAAATTTTTAAAAATGCATTACACCCGAAAAATTCAATACGTTCCTTTTGTACTTTTTCTGTTGTTGAACCTTGCAGGCCTTGGTCAGCAGCAGGATGCGCAGCCTACTGCAACCGACTATACGTCGAAGGTGCCGAAGTTTACGTTTTCCAGTTCACTGCAGGATCAGCAGGAACAATTAAGGAGTAATCCTCTGATCCTTCGTTTTGCTGAATCTAGAAAAAAACTGGCGGCCGACAGGTTCAGACCAATTTATCATTATGTAAATCCCGAAGGCAATCTTAATGACCCAAATGGATTATGTTACTGGAAGGGTAACTGGCATTTATTTTACCAGGCCTATCCTCCTGAAGATCCCCGGCAGCACTGGGGTCATGCCATCAGCACTGACCTGATCCATTGGCGCGACCTGCCGTATGCCATTTATCCGAATCCGGAGCGTGCGGTATTTTCCGGATCTACGCTTGTCGAGAACGATCGCGTCATTGCTATGTATCATGGCCCGATGGTTGGCAACATGGTGGCCGTATCCAGCGATCCGCTTTTATTGAACTGGGAGAAAGTAACGGGTCAGGCCGTCATACCGCTGCAAAGCACAACAGGATTTCCTTTGCCTTATAACGTGTTCGATCCCTGCATCTGGAAAAAAGACAGCATATATTATTCGCTTTCTGCCGGCAGAACGCCCACCGGACCGGGAGGCAAACAGGTGAGAGCAGATTTTCTTTTCCGCTCTAAGGATCTCGCGAAATGGGAATACTTACACGAGTTCGTACAGGACGACCGCTTTACGATGATCGGTGATGACGGCGCATGTCCATATTTCTGGCCTATTGGAAACCGTTATATCATGCCCTTTTTCAGCCACATGAGCGGCGGCCAGTATTTGCTCGGTGATTATGACACCCAGCGCGACAAATTTGTAGCTACCTCGCATGGCAAATTCAACCACGGCGCAGTAAGTCCTGCAGGTGTGCACGCACCATCAGCTACCCCGGATGGTAAAGGAGGGGTGATCATTCTGTTCAACATGAACCCTGGAATGGCTACGAAAGGATGGAACCAGATCATGACACTGCCGCGCCGCCTGACGCTGATCGACAAAGATGAATTAGGCATAGAGCCCGCAGGCGACGTTGAATCATTAAGGGGCCACCATCAACACCTCGGGCCACTAAATCTTCCTGCAAATCAGGAGGTGGTGCTGAAGAATATCTCAGGCAATGCGATGGAGATATTAGCGGAAATTGATACGAGCAAGGCGTCGATGATCGAATTGAATGTACTTCGTTCACCAGGAAGACAGGAATATACGCGCATCGCTATCTACCGCGAGCGCGGTTACAGCCAGGGAAGACCCAACACTCCTGTTCCCGGACAGCAGCCGGTAAGGAACAGCACGGTTGTATTGGAAACCTCATATTCTTCAACATTGGCCGCCGCGATGTCAAGGCCGCCCGAAGAAGCACAGATAAAATTGCAGTCGAATGAACCCATCACTTTAAGAGTATTTATTGATAAAAGCGTGGTAGAAGTCTTTGTAAATGGAAAGCAGGCGTTGGCTGCAAGAGTCTATCCGGGACGCGATGATAGCATGGGCGTATCACTGCGCTCACAGGGAGGAAATACGCTGTTGAAATCTTTTGATGCGTGGCAGATGAAAACCATTTATGGTGATCAGTGATGCAATAATCATTATCTTCTAAGAGAACAGCCTCTAAACTTTATATTATGAAATCGAACAGACGAAGTTTTTTGCAGAAGCTGGGAATGGGTGCGGCCGGCTTAGGTATAACCTCCACGCCATTGTCCGTTTTTTCAAGAGAAGCGGACCGCAGGGAAAAATATGGCAGCGATCAATTACTGTTCATCGGCGATGACATAGCAATCGCCAGCACCACGTATGGTAAGGTGCGCGGCTATATACTTCGAGATATTTATACCTATCTGGGCATTCCGTATGGTGCCGAAACTTCGGGACAAAACCGTTTCATGCCGCCGCAAAAACCAACCCCATGGACAGACACCAAATCAACCGTGTGGTGGGGCAACTCTGCTCCGCAAAATCTTGAAAGGAGATATGCTGACCCAAATGCATCTTTCCTGGACCACTGGAATTATGACGACGTCAGTGAGAATTGCCTAACGCTGAATGTATGGACACCATCCATCAACGATAACAAGAAAAGGCCTGTCCTCGTGTGGCTTCATGGAGGAGGTTTTACCGCCGGCAATTCGCACGAGCAGGATGGGTATAATGGCGAGAACCTGTCGCGGTTCGGTGATATTGTGTTTTGTTCGGTGAACCATCGCCTCGGACCCATTGGGTTCTCCAATTTCGCGGGTGTTGGCGGCGATAAATTTGCGGCATCGGGCAATGTAGGCATGCTCGATATTGTGGCAGCCCTCGAATGGGTGAAGGACAATATTTCAAACTTCGGAGGTGATCCTTCCAATGTAACGATCATGGGCCAATCAGGCGGCGGCGCGAAAGTTTGCAATCTTACCGCAATGCCTTCCGGACAGGGTTTATTTCATAAGGCTGTTGCGCTGAGCGGTTCATCAGCAAGGTCTGGGAATAAAGACATGTCGGAGAAACTCGGGGCCTACATCCTTAAGGAAGCCGGCTTATCAGCATCACAGCTCGATCAACTGCAACAAATGCCATGGCAACAATATTATGAATTGGCGAACAGGGCGGGCCGGAAGCTAAGAGAAGAATCGGGTAATGCAGCAGGGGCACCGGCCGGCGGCTTCGGCCCCGTGGTGGACGGTTTTTATCTGCCGCAACATCCGTTTTCACCGGCAGCGTCTCCATTGGCCAACAATGTTCCGATGATCCTGTGCTCTACTTTTTACGAATCGTCTCCAAGCCGCTATGATGCAAAGTTGGAAAATATCAGCCTCGCTGAAGTAAAAGAAAAACTTAAAGACCGTTTCAAAGAAAAGACCGGTGCCATTGTTGATGCGTATGTACAGACATTCCCTTCAAAGAAACCCGTTGAGATCTGGACATTGATAACGAGCAACAGGCAAAGCCTGGTTACTGTTGCGGATGCTAAGT
>DATMHB010000546.1:0-2022 GCA_035555175.1 Flavisolibacter sp.
CAATTAGAACGGCCGCAACTTACCTGCTCTTTATCGGCCACCTGAGGGAAGAGCGATGTGGAAAATCACCGCAATATTCTGTGTTCATGTTGTTGGGAAAATGGTAGATGGCATTTGATGGTTGAGTACTTTGTGATGCTAGTATGGATTTAGGCGTGCCCCTCCGGGTCGGGCTATCCGCTCCAAGTCCTCGCGGAACATTTTCACGGTCTTTTCATGATCACGTCGGCTGCGGGCTTTCCGCTGCTATCCCTCACGCAGCTGAACGGCTGTTGAATTTATGACGCCGGCACCGTTGATATTCACCATGCAGTTGGCTGGTCGTTGTTAATAAGGAGCACCTGGATCGGTCAGGCATGCAGAGCAAGCAGCGCAAAAAATTTCAGCGGTATCCGATGTGCAGCACTTGTCTTCAAAACTTTTCAAATTTCCGATTACCCGTACCGGCAGGCCTTTGTGAACGAAGGGGAGCTGCATTCTCATCCAGAAAATTCTTTCGGTGGTCAATCACAAAGGGCATATTTATTTTACGGACAGGGTCTTTGGGCTTCCGTGCGTTTGCAAAAATCAATGCAAGCAGGCGGGAAGAACGTAGATGCCGGCTATGATTCGCATCTGAACCGGCTATGGCGAACCGCATAAACAAGCTTCAAAGATCGATCACCTTTCTTTCGCTGCTGCTCTTAAACGCCGCCTCGATGATGCGGACTACATCCAGGCCATCTGCTGCAGACACCGGTGGCGGCTGCTTTTCACGAAGCGCCTTATAAATACCTTCATAATAGTCACCGTAGTTACCCTGTAATGACGGAATGAATTCTCTTAACAGCCTGCCGTCTTTTTCCGCGTGCAAAAATCCTTTTTCAGATTCAGGCTCTCTGCCCCAGTCGTTTCCGCCTGGCACAGCACCGGCCTGCAACGCCGATTCCTGCACATCCGTCTTTGCTTTGATCAGGGTCCCTTTGGAACCATGAATGGCATAGGCCGGTTGCGGTTCCCTCACAAGATAGCTCGAATGCAATCGCACCCGCAGCTCGGAATAATAAAGCAGCAGCTCGAAATAATCATCCACTTTAGAAACGGGACGCACCGTTCTGATGTCTGCAAAAACGGATTGAGGCTTTCCAAACAGCTGGAGTGCCTGGTCGATCAGGTGCGAACCAAGATCATACAAGACACCTGTTCCCGGGCCCGGGATTTCCTTGTGCAGTTTTGGACTGAGTTCTTCTTTGTACCGGTCGTAATGGATTTCGGCTTCCACAATATTACCGAGCCATCCTTCTTTTACAATTTTCCTCACCGTTCTGTAATCGCTATCGAAGCGCCTGTTCTGGTAAACGGAGATCATCAGGCTTTTTGACTTTGCCAGTTCAATCAACTCCTCTCCTTCCTTTACGCTAACGGTAAATGGTTTTTCCACTACAATGTGGCGTCCGGCGGTCAAAGCTCTCTTCGCATAGTCGTAGTGGGTATAGTTAGGCGTATTGACGATCACCAGTTCAATGGCATTGTCGGCCAGCAGTTCTTCAAGCGTTCTATAGGTTTTGACGTCCGGATATTTTTCGCTGGCGAGATTTTTAGTTCGCTCCCAGACAGCATAAAACTTAAAATGTGGATCGTTAGTAATAAAGGGCGCATGAAAGAGCTGGCCCGACATTCCAAATGAGAGAATGGCTGTGTTGATGGGTTGCATGAGAAGAATGTGATGATTAAGTAATCGGAAATGATTGTGAAGATAGGCAGAGATGAATGAAATCGGCAGGGGTTAAGTGAATCTATACCGGTTGCAGTTGACAGTTCTCTTGAATGCAAATGGTGTTGCAAAACGGAAGGGGCGCATGGTTCACAGTGACCGAAAATTCGCATGTGCAAAGGAAAAATCGCATTTTACAAGAAGGAAATTCTCATTTTACAAGAAGGAAATTCTCCATTTACAAGGAGGAAATTCTCATGGCAGTTTTGACCGGATCAATTAACTTGGCCGCGGGGGGGCCCCCAATATGGCCAGAAAAAATATTGACG
>DATMHB010000547.1:0-7077 GCA_035555175.1 Flavisolibacter sp.
CGACGTGCAGGGTTCAATGGCACATGTTCAAATGCTCGGCGAAGTCGGTCTCATGTCGAAAGAGGAAGCAGATCAGGCCGTCGCTGCCTTGCAGCAGATAGCAAAGGAAATTGAAGCCGGCCAATTCTCCATCGACCAAAATGTTGAAGACATTCACTCGCAGGTGGAGCTGATGCTCACGAAACGGATTGGCGACACAGGAAAAAAGATCCACAGCGGCAGGAGCAGGAACGACCAGGTAGCAGTTGACATCAAATTGTTTTTGCGCGCCGAGGTGTTGAATATCCGCTCAGAAGTAAAAGCGCTTTTCGATCTGCTGATCGCCCAAAGTGAAAAATATAAGAACGACCTCCTTCCCGGATATACCCACCTGCAGATTGCAATGCCCTCCTCTTTCGGACTCTGGTTTGGCGCCTATGCTGAAAGCCTCACAGATGATCTTGAGATGCTGGCCGCAGCATATGCGATCGTGAACAAAAATCCATTGGGAAGCGGTGCAGGCTACGGGTCTTCATTTCCACTCAACAGAACAAGGACGACCGAGTTGCTGAATTTTGCAGCACTCAATTATAATTCAGTGTATGCACAGATGACAAGGGGCAAGACCGAAAAAGCCGTAGCCACCGGAATTGCCAGCATTGGCGCCACACTGGGCAGGCTGGCCATGGACTGCTGTTTATACCTGAACCAGAACTTTGGTTTTATTTCCTTTCCTCCGGAATTGACGACGGGGAGCAGCATTATGCCGCATAAAAAAAATCCTGACGTGTTTGAGCTTATTCGTGGCAAGTCGAACAGGATCCAATCCGTTCCCAATGAGCTAAGCTTGTTGCTTGGCAATTTGCCTTCAGGTTACCACCGCGATCTCCAGTTAACAAAGGAGATCCTGTTCCCTTCCATTGAAGAACTAAAAGCCTGTCTTCAGCTTACGCGGCTCATGATCTCGAACATCGAAGTGAAGCAGAATATCCTCTCCGACGAAAAATATAAATACCTTTTCAGCGTGGAAGCGGTGAATGAACTGGTGAACAAAGGCCTTCCCTTCCGGGAAGCATATCAACAGGTGGGAAACCAGATCGAAAAGGGAACGTTTAATTTTGACTATCAAAAAAAATTGACCCACACACACGAGGGCAGCATCGGGATGCTCAGCAATGATGGCATCGTTTCTCAGATGGATAAAGTGATGAGAAAATTTTAGTCATCACCGGGCGCTCATCCTGCTCAAACATTTCCGCAGGCTTTCTTTCCAGTCCTTAGGCGTGATCCTGTACACATTCAGGATCTTTGTTTTGTCAAGAACAGAATATTTCGGTCGCCGGGCGGGTGTAGGATAAGCTGCTGTTGCTATGGGCTGAACAATGCAGGAAGAATGTATAAGGTCCCTGATCTCTGCAGCAAATTCAAACCAGGTGATCACGCCTTCATTGCTATAATTGTATAAGCCTGCTTTCCACTCGGGCGTCACTATGATGCGCATGATGGCTTCGGCGAGGTCGGCGGCATAAGTAGGCGAACCATATTGATCGTTCACTACGCTGATGCGTTCCTTTTCCTGCATCAGGCGCATCATTGTCTTTACAAAATTCTTTCCTTCCGATGAATAAACCCACGATGTGCGGATGATGATAACATCAGGATCATTCTTTAGCGCAAGCTGCTCACCAAGCAGCTTTGTAGCACCATAAGTGTTCACCGGATCTACAGGATCATCTTCCCTCAGGGGCGTTGCCTGCGTGCCCGGAAAAACGTAATCGGTTGACACGTGAATGAATCTTGTTCCGAATTGGCTGCATAGGGCAGCAAGGTGGCCCACAGCGTGGCCATTGATCTCTTCGGATGCTTCCTTTTCCGATTCCGCTTTGTCTACGGCAGTATATGCGGCGCAATTCACGAGAAAGGCCGGACGATATTTTTCAAATAGATGAGCAAGCTTCTCCTTATCGGCAATAGACGCTTCTTCCCTCGATAAAAAAACAAAATCAAATTGCGGATAAAGTGGTGCGATCTGCTGCAGCTCCATACCGAGCTGGCCGCGGCTTCCGGTCACCAGGATGATCTTTTTGTCAGCTGCCATATTCAAAATTATTCCGGCAGTTTGCAAAATGTGGTAACCGTGCATCCTTTTCGGAAATAATTTCTTTGCCCTTTTCAATTCTCCAGTTGATGCCTAGCGCAGGGTCGTTATGCAGAATGCCTGCTTCACTTTCCTTATGATAGAAGCGGTTGCACTTATACAATACGGTGGCCGTTTCGCTGAGTACAGAAAATCCATGGGCAAAGCCTTCGGGCACCCACAGTTGCTTTCTGTTCTCTGCAGAAAGCTCAAGGGAGAAATGATGTCCGAAGGTGGGCGATCCCTTTCTGATGTCCAACGCTACGTCAAGTATCCTTCCTTCGATCACCCGGATCAGTTTTGTTTGGGCAAACGGCGCCAACTGGTAATGCAGGCCGCGGATCACACCGTACGAAGACTTCGACTGATTGTCCTGTACAAACTTCATTTCGATGCCCTGCTGTCTGAACGTCTCCTGGTTGTAAGCTTCAAAAAAGTATCCCCTGCTGTCTTCAAACACCTTTGGCTCGAATATCATCAGGTCGGCGATCTCTGTTTGTAAAAAAGGCATAGTTAAAAACTCCAGTATGGTCTGCTTTTTATTTTTCCCCTATAAGTGCCTTTGAGGTCGGCTATAAGGGCATGGGGTTTTGTGATCGAGGCAAAATATTTTTCATCGAGGCTGCCGTAGGGTTCATGACAAACCGTAACCACAACCGCATCATAATCTTTTCCAATGCCGTCGGCAAGGCCGAACCCATACTCATGTTCCAGTTCCTCGCTGTCCGCGTGCGGATCCACTACGTCTACATTCAAAAAGAATTCTTTCAGTTCCTTCACTACATCGGCCACTTTCGAGTTGCGGATATCGCTAACATTTTCTTTGAAAGTGGCGCCCATCACAAGCACTTTGGCGGCCTTCACGTCGGTTACGTTGCTGATAATATGACGCACGACTTTTCTTGCCACGTACAACGACATATTATCGTTGATATAACGACCAGCAAGGATCACCCTCGAGTTATAGCCAAGCTCACTTGCTTTATACGTGAGATAATAAGGATCAACGCCAATGCAGTGACCTCCTACAAGACCCGGCGTGAACTTTAAAAAATTCCATTTGGTTCCGGCTGCCTCCAGCACTTCAAACGTATTGATGTTCATCTTGTCGAAGATGATCGATAGCTCGTTCATCAAAGCAATATTCAGATCGCGCTGCGTATTCTCGATGATCTTCGCTGCTTCCGCCACTTTGATCGAAGACGCGCGGTGCACACCTGCCTTTACTACCAGCTCATACACTTTGGCAATGGTATCGAGCGATTCGTTGTCGCAACCCGAAACCACTTTTACGATGGTGGAAAGTGTATGTTTCTTATCACCCGGATTAATGCGCTCAGGTGAATATCCGGATTTAAAATCTTCGATATTCTTCAGACCCGACAGCTTTTCAATGATGGGGAGGCAGTCTTCTTCAGTACAGCCCGGATAGACCGTAGATTCAAAGACAACATAATCGCCCTTCTTGATCACTTTGCCGATTGTTTCCGATGCTTTTTTTACCGGCAAAAGATCAGGAACATTGTGTTCGTCTACCGGCGTCGGCACCGCAACGATGAAGAACTTCGCCTCACGTAAAATATCCAGCGAATTTGTAAAGGTAATATCACAACCATCGAAGGCCTCCTTTGGTAATTCGTTACTCGGATCAATACCCTTCTTCATCATATCAATGCGGTTGGCATTGATATCGAAACCGATTACGGAAACTTTCCTGGCAAATTCAAGCGCGATCGGTAATCCGACATAGCCGAGCCCGATAACGGCGAGTTTTTCTTTTTTCTCGATTAGTTGCTGATACATGTTGGTTTTTCAATTAAAATTGGTGCAAATATAGGCGGTGAACCGGGAACGGTCAATGGCTTCAGTCCGTGATCCTGATCTTGGTGGCAGGTTCGATGGCGCATTCACCGTAAAGAGCGCCGGATAGACCGGCCGCCTATGAAAAGAAAAGAACCTGCTCGGCTGAACAGGTTCCGATCAATTCATTCTTTAAGATCTATCATTTCACGCTTACAAATTCCTTCGGTTGTTTTGACCATTCATCCGAAGGCAGCGATTTGAAATAATTGTACGTTTTAGCCAGCCCTTCCTTTCTGCCTACTTTCGGCTGCCATCCAAGAAGTTGCTTAGCCTTCGTGATGTCAGGCTTGCGCTGCTTCGGATCGTCGGCCGGTAGCGGCTTATAGCTGATCTTTACCTTGTTGCCTGTAAGGGCAAGCACTTCTTCTGCAAAATCCTTCAGCGAAATTTCATCAGGGTTACCAATATTCACCGGCAAATGATAATCGCTCAACAGCAAACGGTAAATGCCTTCTACGAGGTCATCAACATAGCAAAAGGACCTGGTTTGTGATCCGTCGCCAAACACGGTGAGGTCTTCTCCCCGCAGGGCTTGTCCCACAAAGGCAGGCAGTGCGCGTCCATCGTTCAATCGCATCCTCGGGCCGTAGGTGTTAAATATCCTGATGATCCTTGTTTCCACTCCATGAAAATTATGGTAGGCCATCGTGATCGATTCCAGATATCGCTTGGCCTCGTCATAAACGCCACGAGGTCCAACGGGATTTACATTACCCCAGTATTCCTCTGTCTGCGGATGTACAAGCGGATCGCCATACACTTCACTTGTTGAAGCCACAAGGATGCGCGCACCCTTGGCCTTGGCAAGACCAAGACAATTATGTGTTCCCATGGCGCCAACTTTCAGTGTCTGGATGGGGATCTTGAGATAATCGATGGGGCTGGCGGGTGACGCGAAATGCAGGATATAGTCCAGCGGTCCCGGGATATGAATGAACTTGGTCACGTCGTGGTGATAGAATTCGAACTCCTTTAGCTTGAAAAGGTGCTCGATATTTTTCAGGTCACCTGTGATGAGGTTGTCCATGGCAATGACACGAAATCCTTCATTGATAAAACGGTCGCACAAATGAGATCCCAAAAAGCCCGCTCCGCCGGTGATCAGAATTCTTTTACTCATTACACAAGTTTGGGTTGATTCACAAGAGGGCGGCCGATGCTTTCATAATGAAAACCTTTTTTCTCCATGGTCTGCACATCAAATACATTGCGGCCATCGAAGATCACCGGATCTTTCAGCAGCGATGTGATCTTATCGAAATCAGGCGTCCTGAATTCATTCCACTCCGTTGCGATGATCAGTGCATCTGCGTTCTCAAGGCATTCGTATTGCGTTTCGGTATAGGTGATCCTGTCACCGAGTATATTCTTTACATTATTGATAGCTTCCGGATCGAAGGCTGAAACGCTTGCGCCTTCTTCGAGCAGGGCACTGATGATCTCAAGCGCCGGCGCTTCACGGATGTCATCTGTATTGGGTTTGAAAGCCAATCCCCAGAAAGCGAATTGCTTTCCTTTGATATCGCCGAAATAGCGTTTGATCTTCGTTACGAGGTGCGACTTCTGCTTTTCGTTCACATGTGTCACTGCATTCAGGATCTGGAATTCATACTTCACTTCTTTAGCAGAATGCACAAGCGCCTTTACGTCTTTCGGGAAACAGCTGCCTCCATAACCAATACCCGGGAACAAGAAGCGTTTGCCAATACGATCGTCGCTTCCAATTCCTTTTCTGACCATGTCCACATCGGCGCCGAGACGCTCGCAGATCTGCGCGATCTCGTTCATGAAAGAGATCTTTGTGGCAAGAAAGGCATTGGCTGCATATTTGGTAAGCTCGGCGGAGCGTTCATCCATAAAAAGAATGGGGTTGCCCTGTCTTACGTAAGGTCCATATAATTCGGTGAGCAGTTTTTGCGCACGCTCCGAAGTCGTTCCGATCACAATGCGGTCAGGCTTCATGAAGTCTTCCACGGCAACGCCTTCTCTCAGGAATTCGGGATTGGAAACCACGTCGAATTCACCCTGGTAATTTCTGGCGATGGCGGCATGAACTTTTTCCGCGGTGCCAACGGGTACGGTGCTCTTATCGATAATGATCTTATAGTCGGTGAGCAGCTTGCCGATGTCTTCGGCAACGCCGAGCACATATTTTAGGTCGGCGGATCCGTCTTCACCGGGCGGTGTAGGCAGGGCAAGAAATACGATCTCCGCTTCTTCGAGTCCTTCCTTAAGATTAGTGGTAAATGATAAACGCTCTTCCTTGAGGTTGCGTTCGAATAATTTTTCCAGACCAGGCTCGTAGATGGTTACCTGGCCGTTTCTTAGTTTATTGACCTTCCTCTCATCGATGTCAACGCAGCACACGTGATTTCCGGTTTCTGCAAGGCAGGTTCCTGTAACCAAGCCAACATATCCTGTTCCTACAACTGTAATTTTCATATTGTACGTTTTATTATTTAGCGAATTCCAAAACTGTTGAAGTGATGAAGGCCAATTGCTCTTCACTCATTTCGGTATGCATAGGAAGGGAAATTACGCGTTCTGTCAACCAGTCGGTAACAGGGAGGGCCGTTTCTGAAGAATTAAACTGTGCGAACATCTTTTGCCGGTGGGCGGGCACAGGATAATATATCATCGACGGGATATTTCGAGCTGCAAGATAATCATGCAATTTGTTTCTATCAATACCCTCCACGATCAAAGTGTACTGGTGGAAGACATGTTTGCACCAGGGGGCCCGGTACGGGGTGGTGATTCCGGGGTGGGCAGCGAAGGCATTGTCATAGTAATCAGCCACTTGCCTCCGGGCATCGATGTATTTGTCGAGGTATTTCAGCTTTACGTCGAGCACGGCGGCCTGGATCGTATCGAGCCGGCTGTTGCATCCCACCACGTCATGGTAGTAGCGCTTGCTCTGGCCGTGGTTGGCCACCATCTTCATCTGGGCGGCCAGCTGGTCGTCATTGGTCATGATGGCACCGCCATCGCCGTAGCCGCCGAGGTTTTTTGAAGGAAAGAAGGACGTCGAACCAATGGTTCCGATAGCGCCGGTCCTAATTGTTTTTCCATTGGAGAAATAATACTCGCTGCCAATG
>DATMHB010000548.1:0-2666 GCA_035555175.1 Flavisolibacter sp.
CGGCATAGGCAGCGAGCAGAGAACTTAAGGTCGCAGCATCCTGCCGCGTTCCGCCGCATCCGCCCGTATGGTTGAGAAACTTGATGCCATCCACGTTTTTAAAATACCGTTGCCGCTGATGCATTACTGGTCCCAGGTCGATATGTTCAAGGTCGTTCCCCTTTTCAAACGCATGCAGCAGCTCGCGGGTAAAACGGTTGTACTTGTCCGTTATACCATAGCCCAGTTCTTTGTGCAGCGCCTCTTTGATGATATCCAGATTTCTGTTCTCACAAAAGACCATGGGAACAAACAGCCAGTAATTAGCCGTTCCTACTCTTCCGTCCTTACGTTTATAGCCGGCAAAGGTGCGGTTACGGAACCTGGAAATATCTGGTTGCTCCCAATGGTGATGAAAACCGCGGTATGCGTAAGTGCCTGCGGCATGGCGGGTATTGTCGGTTGTCATGAGTCCGCCCTTTGGAACATCAGACTGCACTTTGCCAACCAGCGTTCCATACATGATAACGTCGTCACCTGCAGCCATGTCATGTATAAAAAACTTGTGCTTGGCGGCAACATCCTGTTGCAAGATCAGTCGTGCATTTTCGGTCTGAATGGCCGTTCCCGATCGCAGGTCCTTGAGCGCTACCAGTACATTATCTCCGGGATGAATTTTTAAATAGGGTTGAGCTGCTACGCCCTCGTTAACCAACATACTCAGAATTCGTTTAGTTCAAAAATCTTGTCCATAAGCATCCATTTGCCTCCTTCAGGGGTACCTGGCACTGCCTGTTGATACTTCCACATGAGCGCTTCCCATGCCTGTACTTTTTCATTCGTGCGGTCTGATTCTGCCTTGTCTTCAAAGCTGAATGTATCATCAACTTCCATGATCATGAACAGCCTGTTTCCATAGCGGTAGATCTGCATGGATTCAATGCCCGCGTCGCGGATGGAGTGAATGATCTCGGGCCAAACCCTTCGGTGGTGTTCTTCATATTCCCGGATTAACTCCGGAGCGTTCTTTAGATCAAGTGTTAAACAATAGCGTTTCATACCGTTTTTAATGCGCCAGGGAAACCATCTCTTTTTGGGCTGCTGTCGAGGTCGACTTTTGTCTTGCCGCGAATAATAGAACTACACCAAAGCATAGGAGAGGTACAATATAAGCCAGCTGGATGTTGCCCCCTGTTGCATCCGATATCCTGCCCATAATGAGCGGGAAGAAGGCACCACCTACGATGGACATGACCAGGAACGACGAGGCGATCTTTGTTTCCTCGCCGAGCCCTCTAATACCCAACGCAAAAATAGTTGGGAACATGATCGACATGAAAAACGGTACGGCCATCAAGGCGTACACAGCTACCCTTCCACTGGCCCATACTGCGATACAAAGCAAAACAATATTCACGAGCGCATATATTACAAGAAGGCGCTCCGGTCTTATATACTTCATAAGGAATGTTCCGGCAAAGCGGCCTGCCATGAAGCCTGTCATAGCAAAATAGCCCCACCAGTAAGCAGCCTGTTTTTCGGGAAGATCCATCGCGTATTTTGAAAACCTGATAAAAAAGCTACCCACACAAACCTGGGCGCCTACATAAAAGAATTGTGCGATCACCGCCCACTTAACCTGTGAAATCCTGAAAACCTTTAAAGAGAATGGGGTCTTTGTATTCTCATGTACTTTTTCGCCCTCCGGCAATTTTGTAACAAAGAACAGCGCGAACAAAAGCAAGACGCCCGCTGCGATGATCAAATAGGGAATTTTCACTGTGTCCGCTTCAGACTGCAGGTAAGGCTCAAGCTGTCCGGAAGCAGCCAACTGGCCTAATTCTTCCTTCGAATGTTCAATCCCTGACAGAATAAATTGTCCGCCCAGGATGGGCGCCAGAAAAGCGCCAACGCCATTAAAAGACTGCGCAAAGTTTAAGCGCCGAGCGCCGCTTTTCTCATCACCCAATTTAGCCATATAGGGATTCGCTACCGTTTCCAGAAATGTAGCGCCACTGGCGATCACAAATAAAGCCACCAAAAAAAATAAATAACTGCGGTTCGACGCGGCGGGTAAAAACAATAAGGCACCTACCCCATAAAGGAAAAGGCCGAACAATATTCCTTTCTTATAACCATATTTATGCATGAACCATCCTGCAGGCAAGGCTACAGCGAAATAGCCTATGTACACGGCGAAATCAATCAGGGCCGATTCAGTATCGGTCAACTGGCAGGCCTTTCTTAAATGTGGAATCAGTATCGGATTGATGTTATGCAAGAAGGCCCACAAAAAGAAAAGAGAAGTAACCAGGATGATAGGCAGGGTGTAGTTGCGGTTCGTGTTCATTTAACTAAAGTCGGCAATCGGTTTGATAAAATCTCACAAGCAGGCCACCGTTCCCCGTTGTTTACAGTCCGGCCCATTACCGATAACAAATAAAGTCCGAAACGTCCTTTACCCGTTCCCCGAAATTGCCCTTCCATTCAACTATTTTAGCATCGAACAAAAAGAGCCGACCTCTGACGCGATCGTTACGAAAACAAAGCTTTACATGTTGTGAACGCCGGCTGGAAAATTATTCACGTGTGCAACGAAAGCCGTGCCCGTCCTGTCTTTCACATGAATGAACACCGGAGCAGCGTGGCTTGTTATGTTCCGAATTGATTCGAAAATGAACTCCGGC
>DATMHB010000549.1:0-4270 GCA_035555175.1 Flavisolibacter sp.
TACGTCCGCAATCCCATTCCTGCCATCGAGTCCATTCGAAAGTTTTTCGTCCGAAAAAACGGATGGATAGTCGCGATAAGCCATCAGCAAATGATAGGTGGCGTTGGCGGATGTGGTGGAATATTGCAGGTAATCGCTAGCATCGTGCCAGCCCCCGGTTACATCTATGTGCGTGCTGTCGGGCATAGGGCCATACAGCGTATAGCCATCGTGGGTGTGGCAGCTGTCGTTTAAAAACGGATTGAATCCGCTGCGCTGCTGACGCATGTAACGAAGGCAGAAATCGGCAGCGCCTTTGTAAACATTGGCCGCGATCTTGAAAGATGGTGAAACGGCTGCTCCGGCTTTAAGATAGTAGGTACCCGCTTTTTTAAACGAAGAGAAGTTGAGCCGCTGGCTTTGACTGAATGGACCGTAGGCACCAAAAGCTTTTCCTGCGGTCGATTGAAAAACAATTTTTCCGGTAGCGGAATCAATGAGCTGAAATTGTTTGATCGCTGCCGGATCTTTAGAGCACCATACGGCAACTTTCACGCCGTTTGGTTCGTAGCCGAGGAGATTAATCCGGATCCAAGCAGTGGGTTCGGGCCCGCCTGCGAATGAAAACGCAATAACGATACATATATAAACAAGAAATCTTTGCATGTGATTATTTTAAATCTTAAATGGTAAATGGTACATAAGGCGCGGCGTAAACAAGCTCGGGTCTTGAATCTTTGTGTCCTTCCATTTAACGACTTTCATCTCTATAATTGATCTGGTACTTTCTCAACTCCGGAGCATATTTCCGTTTGCGCCGCAATTCGTAGCGGTAAATGATGTTGTACACTTCCTTAAAAAAAGGATAACCTACGTCTTCATACTCGTACTTGTTATCATTAAGGATGCCGTCCTTATTCACATAGATCACCGCACTGAGCATGAACTCCACCTTATTTTTAAAATCCACGACATACCCGACATCGGTCAGGAAGCCATACGACCAACCCGGCTTATTGAAAATCCGGATATAGGGTGGAATGACAGAGCGGCCCGCTTTATAAAAAAATTTCGCATAGCTCTGGAAGAATTCTGTCGTATCATAATTCGGGAAGCGGCTTTCACAAGGGTATTCCGACATGTAATGGTACAAAAAAGCATAATCCTCAGCCGTGAGGTGGAAGCGCATGACAGGAGCAACGGACCCGGGAAAGAGCACCGACCGCAACATCGTATGCAGGTCCAGCAATGAGATGTTATTGTGGCGCGTAAAATCCATTGGCCGCTGCACCAGCGAGTCGTTGCGATCGTAGTGTGCCCGCCCGATAAATACCGGTTTTTTGAAATCGAAAACTATGTTACTCTCCGATGGGGGTTGGGCATAAACCAGCCTGCTTCCATCAACGAAGCGTACCGCATTGGTATGCCGGTTCTCTTCTTCCGTCATCGGAACGAAGCGACGCGTAATTCGCACATCTTTATATCCCATCTGCCATAGCCTTTCGTTGATCTGCTGTTGGCCAATGAATTCGTACAAGCGGTTATACGCATCGTTATCGCTTACCAGGAAAACCTTCTTTATGTACTGCCCGACCGAAGGAAGCCCGTTGTCAGACGAAGTATCCTTATCCACCCTCGTCTGTCCCGCAAAATTGCTGTCGGTGAGCATGGGTGTGAACTTGTTGAGGCCCTTCTTTCTGAGCGCGTTGATCTTTTCAAGGGCCAGAAATGACAGGGGCATTTTTACCGTCGATGCAGGATTGAAATAATCGGCCGTATCAAAACGGCAAAAGAAATTTGTAAACTTCGCACGGTTGTGCTCATCGCGGTCGATCCTCGTATAAATGATCTGATAGTGAAAGCTGTCGGGCTTTGAAAGAATATTTTTTAGTTGAGGCGAGGCATGTTGCCAGAGCAAATCTTTTAGGAAAACATCTGTCTTCGCCTGTGCCAAACCGATAAGCGGAAAGATCAAAACAATAAAGAGCAGGTATCGTGCGTGGCGTTGCTTCATGATTAAAATTGGGGAAATAAAACTAAAAAACAAGGCCCGTATAGCAGTCATATTCCTTTTACCTTTGGCGGCCCCCCGGCATTAAAATTTATTTCATGAAACTCGTTTCCTACCTGAAAGACGAACACGATCAACTGGCGGTTCTTGTTGATGGCTACCTCTACGACATGGAACAATTGCATCCCGACCTTCCAAACTCCATGGCCATGTTCCTTAATTATTGGGAAGATTCATTGCCGATGGCCCTGGGCGGCGTGCTTATGATAGAAGAAGGAAAGATCCCCCAAACCAGAGGCATACCATACAACAGCGTGCAAGTGTTGCCGCCTGTTCCCTTCCCCGCATCATGCAGGGACGGCTAAGCTTTTCGCCAGCATGTGGCGGCGGCAAGAAGGAACAGGAAGGTGGAAATGATCCCGGCCTTTGATCAGTACCCGGTTTTTTATTTCACGAACCACCATGGAATAAAGGGACCCGGGGATGTCAACTGCATGCCTGACCATTTTGAGCAGCTCGACTTCGAGCTGGAAGCCGCGATCGTTATCTGCAGGCATGGAAAGAACATCACGGCCGCAGAAGCTGACAGCTATATTGGTGGCATCATGATCATGAATGATCTCAGCGCGCGCACATTGCAGATGGAAGAAATGCAATTGAATCTCGGTCCTGCAAAAGGCAAGGACTTCGCTACCACTACGGGACCGTGGCTGGTAACCCTCGACGAGTTGGAAGAGTTCGAAATTCCGGCAAAGGACGGACACGAAGGAAAGAACTGGAATTTAAAAATGGTCTGTCGGGTCAATGGCACAGAAGTGAGCCGCGGCAACCTTGGTGATATGGACTGGACCTTTGCCGAAATTATTGAACGTGCATCGTACGGAGTAGATCTTTATCCCGGTGACATCATCGGCAGCGGAACCGTGGGCACAGGTTGTTTTCTCGAACTGAATGGAACGGGAAAGCTCGAAAATCCAAACTACCAGGAACAGTGGTTACAGAACGGAGATCTGGTGGAGCTCGAGATCGACCAATTGGGAACGCTGTCAAATACCATGGTCGCGGAAGAAACCGACTGGAGCCTGTTGAAAAGGAAGAAGAATATATAGGGCGGAAGTCTTGAGAATTCATCCCGCCGCGGCGGGATGAATTTGGAATTTGAGGTCTGTGCAAAATGACATTTGGTTTACACCCTCACCCTATTCATTTTGCGCACCTGCGCATTGCCCTTGTTCTTTACTTTCCCAAGAAAAGAATCTTTTACTTTCAGTCCTTTTTCCGCATTTACTTCTGCACCGCCTACTCCCGTGTTCTCAATATTCATTGTCTGTACGACAAAGTTTCCGGCCTGCAGCGAGCCCACGCCTGAATTTTTTACAACTGCATCCTGCGCTTTTCCGGTCAGCTTCACATTACCCACACTGGAATTTTTCATTTCTAATTTGTTCACCGTCATGTTGAGGTCTACATTACCCACACTCCGGTTCTTCAGAGCAAGATCATCAAAGGCCAGCGGCTCATCGGAAGCCACATTACCGACCGTACTCAATTCAAGCTCCTTCAACCTTTTGAACGTAACATACACCTTCATCTTCGACTTATTGTTCAGGCTTTTGTTTTTCAGCTTCTCCATATCGATTACGAGCTTGTTCCCGTCATTGCGCACCGTAAAATATTCCTGAAGATTTTCATCGGCTTCGATCTTTACGGTCTCCTTACTGCCCTGTGATAATTTCAATTCGTATACGCCGCTTGCCTTCAATGCGTCGAAAGAAGAAACGGGTACGTCGCGGGTTACGGACTTGCCATTACCTTCAATAGTCTCGGTTTTATTTTCCTGCGCGGATGCTGTACCTGCCAGGAAGGCTGCTGCCAGGGAAGTAAAAACAATTTTTCTCATATGCTTGATTTTATTTTTATAGTTTTTATGACGAAAGTTTTCGTAAAACGAATGTAAGCGTTGATTTGTTACAGCCAGATCCGAAAAAGTTACCAGCGGCGGCACCGGCTTTTGAAAGGCGGCATGGCTGTGCAATGGTAAATCGTGCCTTTGATTGGCAGTCTTAGATATCAAGCTCGGGCGGTTAGAACAATAGCCTCAAGAACCTTTATTTTTTGTTCGGTGATAAGCAGAGAGGAAGAGCCAGTTTAAACGCGACGGCAAAGGATGAAGCCGTGGCATAGAATGCTTTGATTTTAGTTTGTGTTGTTAGCGATCTTTGCGTTTCACCCGAAAGCCGTTAAACGAAACCATCTTTTTTACGCAAATTTGTTCATGAC
>DATMHB010000550.1:0-7657 GCA_035555175.1 Flavisolibacter sp.
CGCCACGAATGTCCTTAACACCAGCTTGTGGAGATTTCAGGTTCAAACCAAAAGTTGCCGCTATTTTTCCGTTTGGATCAGATGCCACCGGGAATTTTCCTGCACAGTACTCTGAATCGGAGGAGAAGGATCTCAATCGGCGGATATCATCTGCTGATACGCCGATAATGGTCGCTCCTGCCGCTGTAAACTTATCCTTGAATTCAGCAAAAGTATGCGCTTCCAAATCGCAGCCTCCAGTATATGCCGACGGATAGAAATATACTACCACAGGTCCCTTTGCAAGGGCTTTTTTTAATGAGAATTTAAATTCATTGCCCGACTGGCTGGCCTTTGCGCTAAACATAGGCGCTTTCGAGCCCTTTGCCAACACCGTCGATTGAGCAAAGCTGCTCTGACCAATAAAGAACAAAGACGCGCATATTAAAAGTGGTGAGCGATAATTTTTGTTTGACATAGCGAATTTGTTTTACGTACATTCAAACCTACAAAAATCCGGATAAATCAAACGGCCGTTTCCTTACCGCGTTTATCTTCTGAGCGTATCGTTTTGGGTTGCTTACTCATAAATACGAAGAACTAAAATTATTGACATTAAGCTTCCATTCAGCTCAACAATAGGGTTTCATTCTCTATAGGTTGTACTCTTTTGAGTCTAACGCTGATCCTTCTTTTGTCAACCGCAACGCAGGCAAAACTTTTGCATTATGGAAACGAAAATATTTGTCCGCAGCCAACCTGAGGCCGTTGCACGGCACGTGAATGAAGGCTTTCGGAGCGTCGGCTTAAGGTGGGTCATATCACTTAGCGGCGATGTGCACAGGGAATCTTATGTTCATCATTTCCATCTTCTATAAAATAAATAAGAATCGATGAAAAGGACGTCAATCTGGAGAGATACGGCGGAGACCTCTGACTTTGAATGCCTTTCAGGAAATATGGCTTGCGATGTAGCGATTGTTGGAGGCGGTATTACCGGGATTACTGCCGGCTATCTTTTAGGTAAGCGGGGAATTAAATCAGCAGTCTTAGAGTCTTTAAAGATTGGTGGAGGCACCACTGGATTTTCGACAGGCAACCTCTACTGTACTGTAGATGAATTTCTGCATTCTATCAAATCCAGGTACGACCTGGATAAAGTGAAGCATGTATGGCAGTCGAGGCAGGGGGCCATGAATTTGATAAGGGGACTCGTTAAAGAATATGATATCGATTGCGAATTAACGCAAACACCATTTTTCCTTTTTGCATCAGAAGAAAAGAAAGTGGAAAAAGTAGAGAAGGAATACGAAGTCGCCAAAGCTGCCGGGTTGAATGTAAGTCTGCATGAACAAATTGACCTTCCACTTAAAGTAAAGCGCGCCATGCGGCTTGAAGGACAGGCACAGTTCAATCCGATGAAATACATTAAGCAATTAAGCAAAAGTATTCATGGCCAACTGTGTACGATCTATGAAGGTACAAAGGTGCTGAGTTATGAACGTGAGAATGGAGTATACAAGATCAAAACAGGCCAAGGCATTGTAACTGCAAAGCACCTCATTATGGCAACACATTCCCCGAAAGGTGTGCTCGGCATTCATACATTGCTGTTCCCTTATAGGGAATATGCCGTTGCTTTCGATTACAAAGAAACGTATACTCCGGGGATCTTTTGGGCAATTGACGGCGAGAACAAACATTCGATAAGAAACTATCAAAATGATTCTGGGAATTACCTGCTGGTCCTCGGCGAGAAGCATAAAACAGGACAGGAACAAAACAACCTGATGAACATTGAGCGGCTGAAAGAATTTGCGGGTCACAACTTTTCCATCGGCAATCTCCGCTACCAGTGGGGGGCACAGCACTATCGTTCGTCCGACGGACTGGCCACAGTAGGTAAGCCTGATAAAGATGCCGAAGTATACATTGCAACAGGCTTTTCTACCGACGGTTTGGTATATGGCACCATGGCCGCGCAGATCATCACTGATATGATTGCGGGCAGGGACAACCCTTATGCCGAAACATATTCGCCCTACCGTCACCATCCCATACAATCTGCAGGACAATTTATCAAAGAGAATATCAATGTTCTTGCTCAATACCTGAAAGACTTCCCAGGCGTTGCGGATGTGAAGAAAGCAGAAGATATTAAAGCAGGAGCTGGCAAGATCATTTCGCACGATGGAGAAAAGCTGGCTGTGTACCGCGATGAAGAGAGGAAGCTTCATGTCTGCTCTGCTGTATGTACACATATGGATTGCATAGTGGCATGGAATGAAGCAGAACGGACCTGGGATTGTCCGTGTCACGGAAGCCGGTTCAGTTATGATGGAACAGTATTAGAAGGCCCTGCTATAACTGATTTGCCTAAACGTAAAATTGGCTAAACCGTTTATTATGGTATATACTGCTATTGCATTGTTTGCTCTTGCCGCCATATTTGGGATGATATTGCTCTCCTTTATTCTTCGTAACAAAGAAACGCCTAAAGGTATGGCCGTCGTTCACGGTCTTCTCGCTGCAACAGGGTTGGCGCTGACCATTTATTATGCGGTCAGCCATAAGCCCGGCCCAGTTGAAAGCGCCGTCTTATTTACCATAGCAGCCTTAGGGGGCTTTATTGTTTTTGCCAGGGATATTTCGAACAAACCTGTTCCGAAATGGCTGGCGGTTGTACATGGCTTAGTTGCCGTGGCCGGGTTTGTATTCTTACTCATTTTCGCATTCGTCAAATAATTAAATGAGCACTATGAAATCTTTTGATCCAAAAATCGTTTAGACAATCTTCGTAATGTGCGTCGTAGCGGTGGGAATTGGCAGTTGCACAATTACAAAGCCAAGTTTTCCAACAGGGATTTATTCAAAGGAGCAGCCAAAAGTGCCTACACCTGATGCTTCTTTTGCACAGGTTCCGCCCGGCTATAAGGTCGAGGTATTTATGAAAGACCTTATCTGGCCCACCAGTGTGGACTTCGATGATGCAGGAAATACCTACGTGGCAGAAGCCGGTTATGTATATGGTGATCCATTTGCCCCAGCGCAGATTCTGAAAATTACGCCAGCCGGCCAGATAACAAGACTAGCCGACGGTTTTAATGGACCTATCAATGATATTTTGTGGTACAGCAACCAGCTTTATGTTTCCCATAGAGGAAAGATCTCGTCTGTTGATAAGACGGGAAAAGTGACCGATTTGGTAACGGGCCTTCCCAGCTATGGTGATCACTTTAATAACCAGTTGGCAGCGGGTCCCGATGGTAAGATCTATTTCGGACAGGGCGTAGCCACAAATTCCGGAGTTCCGTTCAAAGCGGGGGCCCAAAATAAAATTTCTGATGAAAGATCATCCGCCTGTAGAACAACCCTGGCTCACAAGACCGGTGAATGCTGCTACAACTAAATTCGATTTTAGCACCGATGATGGTTTTGGATATAAGGGGCAAATGTTCTTGTCGGAATTTGGTTCAGGGACGCCGGCAACCGGCCAGCCCAACCCAACACATTATATGGTCGTAAGAGTTGACCCCGCCACAAAACAAGCGGAACCATTTTTGAGCAATAAGTCGGCACCGCAAGATGTAGAAATGGGTACAACCCCCGGACCAAGACGGCCGGTTGAAGCCAAGTTTTCTAAAGATGGAGAAGCACTGTACATTGTTGATATTGGCGTGATCGGATTTGATCTTGCAGGAGCGGGGCCATTTCCTGTACCGGTGCCAGGGACAGGAGTGATATGGCGCATTAGCAAGCAGGGAAGTAGTCCATCTGGCCCTCCGTCTAACTTGTCACCAATGCCTCCAAAAGAAGCCAAGTAAATCAGTTGCATGCACAATGAAGCACTTAATATTTTCTTCGTGGTACTGTTCTTGTTTTCAGCGGCGCTGCAGTACAATGACCCTGACCCTTACATATGGATGCCCGTTTATTTATATGGTGCGTGGTTATGTTTTCGGGCAATAAGAGGCAAAAACAGCAAAGCGCTTTACATGATTGGATTTGCGGTCTATGGTTCGTACGCACTGTTTTTGGTTTTTGATAAAACCGGAGTCATTGATTGGATTGGTGAACATCATGCTGAAAAATTATGCAAACGATGAAAGCGACTAAACCATGGATCGAAGAAACAAGAGAGTTTTTGGGATTGCTGTTATTGGTGATCGCTTTACTTGTAAACTCGATCTGGCTACGAAAGAATGCCGCGAAGTCGCGGGTATATGCCAACTGAATGCTTGTGAAAATCATTGAATAAACCAAGAGAAACGTAATCGGTTATACGGTTAGCAATGAAAATAGTAGAGTCAAACGGAGTACTTAGGGGCATCAACGTTATAGGTATAATAAGGTCGTCCGATGATGGAGAAAACTGGGGTTGGGTGATTGATCAGGATAGGAGGGCTTCGTCGTAGAAAGCATCAAAGGTGGATCCGCTGTTAGATTTGACAAAACAGTTTCATTTGAGCCTTATACTTGTGGGGAAGACGCCCTATGAGGTTTTGGAAGCAACATTAACTAACCGACACCATTGCTCCTTTGAGGTACCCAACCGACTCAGCAAGGCCCGGCAATGGATCGGTCATGTCTTTTTCAAATTCAATACTGCATATGCCTTTATAATTTATTTTATCCAGGGTCTTTACCAACGCTGGAAAATCAATTACCCCCCTTCCAATTTCAATGGCTTTTGCATCTTTATAGGCACCCGTCACATCTTTAATGTGCATGTCAAAAAGCCGGTCTTTATACTCTTTAATGCTTTTTACCACATCAGCGCCAGCTCTTACTGCATGGCCAATGTCCATGCAAAGCCCCATTCGTAAATCTTTGTTTTTAATACGGTCATACACATTCTGCGGACTGGGATACAAGGCATCTTCAGGACCGTGGTTGTGAATAGCCAATTTTATATTCATCGCCTTTACTTTTTCTTCTGCGTAATCCAGCAAATCATAGTTGGGTACGCCAACGATCATATCCACACCAACCTTTCTGGCGTATTCGAAAGCTTCGTCAACGGATTGTTTTGTTTTCATGTAGATGACGCCAACCGTATAAATTTTGATGTTGCCCTCCGTGCATTGGTTGACGACCGACCTTATTTTTTCATCGGTGCTGTTTAAAGGCAGATGCTTGTCCTTCAAGGAAAGGTAAGTAAGGTTTAACCGCTTCATCATTGCAATGGCCTGGTCCAGCTCAAACTTGACGAAGGTATACCCGGCAATCCCGACACGAAATCGCGATTCTTTTTTTACAGAATGAAGATCGGAGTAAGCTGCTGTGCTAATGAAAGGCACAGTAACAGAACCCACTAGGCTGAGTACCGTTTTTTGCAGAAAGTTTCTTCTGGAGGACATGGTTTGTGATTTGGTTGTGATAAAAATAGCCGCTGCTGTGTTTGTTGGTCAACGGGCTCCTGTGAACCATCGATGCGTTTGCCGCACATTCTTCGATATGCCACCTCCACCGCTTTTGTTGCAGTGTAAAAGGTTTATCGGTCGAATTTACCGAAATACGGCCATTAAACTTTGGGTTCCCATCCCGGTTGGTACTGGCGGCCCCACAGGGCCATAGCCTGCTGGTTGCCCAGTATGTGACCGTTCTTCTGATCGATGTGCAACGTAGCAGCCACACGTTGCGAAATATTTCCCAACTGCACCCACAGCGTGCTTTTCCGCCCGGTTTCCACGTCGGCATTGGGCATACCGCCTTCGCGGATGCATTTTAAAAAATTGTCGATGTGCACTTCGTCAAGGCCTGCGCTTGGGCTGGATGGATCGCGGCCATCAATCTTCACATCGGATTTGATTTCTTTGACGATCTTGTTCTTTGCATCACGAATTACATAGCTGTTGCCGCCTGTGGCCATGGAGCCGTTCTCGCCGTAGAAAATCACGCCCCTGTCCTCTCCTTCCACCAGCGCACCGTTGCAACTGCGCCCTTCCCACACCACGGAAGCACCCGCAGATTCAAATGTGATGATTTGTGTATCCGGTGTTTGCCAATCGTCTTTAAACTGGTAACGTCCGCCCACGGAGCTTACTTTCTCCGGGTAATCGATTCCCAGGCCCCAGCGCGCCACGTCAATTTCATGAGTGCCGTTGTTCAGCGCTTCGCCTGTGCCCCAATGCCAGAACCAGTGCCAGTTGTAATGAATGAGGTTGTCCTTGTAGGGCTTTCGTGGCGCCGGCCCCTGCCATAGTTCATAGTCAAGGTTTGAAGGCACGGGCGCTTCTTTGCCGATGCCGATGGAACCACGGTTGTTGGTGTACCAGGTTTTTGCCATGTACACTTTACCGATGGCGCCGTTGTGCAGTTCATTTATGCCCTGCGTCAGGATGGGCCATGACCGGCGTTGGCTCCCCATCTGCACCACCCGCTTGTACTTTCTGGCAGCCATCACGGGCAGTTCGCCTTCACGTGGGTTGTGGCACAAAGGCTTTTCCACATACACGTGTTTGCCCGCGGTGCAACAGATGATCGTTGCCGGTGCGTGCCAGTGATCGGGCGGCGCCAGGTACATGGCATCAAGGTTTTTATCGCTCAAGATGCTGCGGAAATCCTTCACGGCCTTCGGCTCTTTGCCTACCGCTTTCTTTACGGCATTGATGCCTTTTGCGAGTGCCTTTTCTTCAACGTCGCAGATGTAAATGACCTCAGTGTTTTTTTGTTTGGCAAAGTTTGCCGCCATCCCGGCACCACGGCCGTTGGTTCCCATGATACCTAGATTAATGCGGTCGTTAGCGCCAATTATCCGGGCATAACTTTTTGCGTGGAATCCCAATCCACCCAGCGCAACAAGCGTCCCTGTATTTCGGATAAAATCTCTTCTTGTTTTGTCCATTGTGTAAAGCTTTTTGATCGTTAGGCCTATAAAGGTTTTATTTTGATGTTTCGAAAATGGATTACATCTCCATGCTCCTGCAACAGGATGGGCGACGGTGTTTGTTCGCCCCAGCCTTTATCGTTTTTGAATTTGCTTTCGGCCACGGCATTTTTTAGCTGTTCGCTTCCGCGTTCGTATTCCAGCACTTTTTTTCCATTAAGCCAATGCTCTACGTGCCTTCCTTTTGAAACAATGCGGATGTTGTTCCACTGACGCAATGGCTTTACTACTTTCTTGCCGGTTACCGGCAACACATCGTAAAGAGCGGCAAGGGAGCGGTTGCCGTCTTTTCCCAACTTGGCATCGGGATGGTTGGCATCGTCAATGATCTGGTATTCGCAACCCAGGGAAGTGTTCTTGAACAGAGAATATTTGACGCCGCTGTTGGTGCCTTTTTCCAAGTTGAAATCAAGCGACAATTCAAAATCGCCGAACTCGCTTGTTGTGACAATGTCGCCACCGCGGCCATCGGTAGGGTCAACACTCAGCACACCATTTTCTATCTTCCATCCTTTGCCGGTAAAGGGTTGCCCATTCGATTTTTTCCAGCCGTTAAATGTCTTTCCGTCAAAGAGTAAAATCCAGCCGTCTTTTACTTCTTTTTTACTCAACGAGGGCAGTTGTGCGTGTACGGACACAAGGCCGCAAAAGAAACAAAGGGCCAAGAGCGTTTTTAGTTTTTTCATTTTCGTTTATTGCGTTTTTAGAAATTCTACAATTGTGTGTAGCCCCTGTTCTGGATAATCTTGCCGGGGTTGGATTGCATGGCCGTCATGGGGATGGGATAGC
>DATMHB010000551.1:0-9130 GCA_035555175.1 Flavisolibacter sp.
GAAAGCAATTTTTGAATTCTTTTTTTATGATGGTCGATGGAATCGTCAAAATCAATTTCGTTCTGCAGCTGCATCGGATCAATGACAAGCCTTCCGGGTTGCCCGGGGTACAATTGCAGCTTTCTGAGAACAGAGGTATTGAATACTTTGTCGCCGATCGTTTCTACAGACTGGTGCGCCTCATTGGTATTGAGGATGTCCATCACCGTGAATCCATAAAGGCTCGGCGAATTAATGACTTCGGAGGTTGACTGAAGTCTGGAGTAAAGCTTGAATGTAGCGGTGACCGGCTCCCCTATAAAACAGGACGTTTTGTCAACGATCGTTCTTACAAAAAGGTTTTCGGCAATCAGCTTTTCGAGGTCGGTCTTAGATGCAGGCGCATAAAGTGAAACTTCGGTGTAGCTCGACCTTGTGCTAAAGCTCGCCTTTGGCTGGGGCACCACTTCTACTATTGCGTCATCGGTCTTCTCATCGCCCGACCTGAACGCAGCGGTAAGACCATTGATCTTTAAAAATCCTGTTTTTATGGGAACGAGGGTATAAGTAATATTTTCAATGGCAACAGACCGCCCGTCAACGATTGTGGTTCCCTTGTAGTGGTTTGGCCCGCTCACCACCTGAACACCGTCGAAGGAAGGCGGAGTAAGATTGACCAGACTTGATGGTTCCTGGATGATGTACTGGATCTGGAAAGCATTGCCGACAACGACGGGCTGTGTAGGCACAATGGTCTGAATTTTCTGGGCGCGGGCTCCGAAAAATAAAAACAGAAAAATTACAGACAGGTGTTTCTTCATGTTGAACGAAAATAAAAAACAGGTATTTATGCCTTTGCTCAAAATGATCAAAGGGTCCTGAAAGTTTTCAAAGGCTAAAGGTCGCCGAGCTGGGGCCTAGCTAAAATTTCTTCAACAACGGCCTGAGGCGACAACTGGCTCGCCGCATAGACCATTTTTGCAATATCCGCGGCCTCCATGATGCGCTGATCGGAAACGCCGCTTCCCTTCCATGAATCGGTATACACCGCACCCGGAATAACAGCTGTGACCTTTACACCATGCGGTTGCAATTCGCGCCGAAGGTTTTTTGTAAATCCCAACAGCGCAAATTTGCTGATGCTGTATGCGCCTCCATTGGGATAGGCCATCAATGAAGCAATGGAGCAAATCGTGAAGATGTGACCCGATCCTTCATTCATCATGCGGGGCAATAGAGTTCTGGTGAGATGGTAGGCGCTGTAGAGATTTGTTTCTATCATCGACTCCAGTGCACCTTCGGGTTCATCCGAGACATTCCCCTGTATAAAATTACCGGCGTTGTTGACGAGGATGTCGATGCTATCTGCATTGTTCAAGACCCATTCGCCAAACAGGCGTGTATCCTGTTTTTTCCCGAGGTCGAATGCCTTGCCGTCAACGGATATAGCAGGAAATGCCGTGTGCAATTCTTCTATGGTCTGCAGCAAATGACCCTCATTTTTCGAACACAGATAAAGGTTATATCCATGAAGCGCGAAGATCTGCGCCACCGCTTTTCCAATTCCCCTTGATGCACCGGTTATGATCGCATTCATATACTTGCACTATTTTTGACGTCTTTCCGTCTACAAATCTAAATCCTATTTGGGCAAGCTAACATGAAATACAAACATCTCTTTTTCGACCTCGATCATACACTGTGGGATTTCGACGCCAATGCAAGGGCGACACTCGAACAATTGCACATCGACCTCAAACTGGTTGACAAAGGTGTACATGATTTTGAAAAATTTCATAGGAACTATCTCGCGCATAACGACAAGCTCTGGGCAAGGTATAGAAATGGATACATTAAACAGGAAGAGCTTAGGCTCAAAAGAATGTGGCTCACGCTACTCGATTTCAGTATTGCTGATGAAGCGCTGGCACGGCAGATGAGCGAATTATTCCTGCAGCTCCTGCCTTCGCGAACGATCCTTTTTCCCGACACAAAAGAAACGCTTCAATACCTTCTTGATAAAGGATATCAGCTGCACCTCATCACCAATGGCTTTGATGAGATCCAACACAACAAACTGAAAAACTCGGGCATCAACGGATTTTTCAGGGAAGTAATTACTTCCGAATGTTCAAACAGCCTCAAACCGCAGAAGGAGATCTTTGAATACGCCCTTCAGAAGACCGGCGCTTCCGTTGCAGAAAGTATCATGATCGGCGACAGCCTTGAAGTAGACGTGGCCGGCGCCATGAATATTGGCATGGATCAGGTACACGTCAATTACAATAATCTTCCCCAGGACCTGCAGCCCACGTTTACAGTAACTGCCATAAACCAGTTAAAGAATTTTTTATGAAAGCCCTGTGAAACGAAAGGCTCTCGCTCAATAGCAGGCAGTGCTGGCAGATTTAACGCACCTGTGCGGACAGGTTTTAACGGTATGCTTTGTTGTCTTTTTCTTGCTGCTTCCGATTACAGTAGCAGTAACGCCGGCAGTGGTCAATAAACCTACGGCGGCAATGAGTAAATACTTTTTCATGTAAGGGAATTGTCCCTTTAAGTTAAGACAATTAAATGGGATCTCACCACCGTCCAAGTATGGTCACGCCCCCTCGTACTTTTTGATTGATCTTCACTTCCACTTTTGTATCCAGGGGAAGGAGCAGGTCCACCCTCGACCCGAATTTGATGAAACCCATTTCACTTCCCTGTGTTACCTGATCGCCCGGCTTTAAATAGTTCACAATGCGTTTTGCAAGCGCGCCCGCGATCTGCTTTACCAGCATTTCTTTTCCATGCTGCCGGTATACAACGGAATGCCGTTCGTTCTCTGTTGATGACTTTGGATGCCAGGCAACGAGATATTTTCCCGGATGGTACTGACTGTACAATACCTCGCCCGTCACCGGGTTCCGGTTCACGTGCACATTAAGCGGGCTCATGAAAATTGAAAGTTGCAGGCGCTTGTCTTTAAAATACTCATCAGCATTTACTTCTTCAATCACCACCACAGTTCCGTCGCAGGGAGCAACGATCACGTCTTCACCTTCGGTATGCACACGGCTTGGAATACGGAAGAACGAAAGGATAAAGACGAGGAGCCCAAGGATCCCGATGGATATGATCCATCCCAGAATAGGAAAGCGCGGGCTGATCAACAATACGGTAAGCAAGACAATAACGGCGACGACGACAGTGCTGATCAGGATCGTTGGATAACCTTCTTTGTGTATTCTCATTTCTGCGGTTAAGGGGCCAAAAATAGGAAAGAAAGGGGAACAGGAGAAGCTAAACGCGAAGAGCGCGGTGAACCCAGAGAGACGAACGCAAAACGATTTTGCTCTCTTGCAAACCTCTGCGGCCTCTGCGTTTAAAGCTGCTTTTTGAAAATTGACTTTTCTTTGCTGAATGACCGAGCAACTGCAAGCCATGCGCGCATATTTTTCAAGTGGGGCAACCTTGAGCATAGCGTTTCGCAGGGAGCAACTTACAAAATTGAAAAAAGCCATTTTGGATTATGAAAAAGAATTGCATGATGCACTGTATGCAGACCTGAAGAAAAGTCCGGAAGAAAGCTGGGTCACAGAAACCGGCTTTCTTATTGCCGAGATCAACCATACTTTAAAACATTTGTCTGGCTGGAGCAGGCCCGAAAAAGTCCGCACCAACCTGCTCAACTTTCCCAGCAAAAGTTTTATTTATAAAGAACCCCTCGGCGTGGTCCTCATCATCGGTCCATGGAATTATCCGCTGCAATTATTGTTCACACCACTCGCCGGCGCCATCGCGGCGGGCAACTGCGTTGTGCTGAAGCCCAGTGAATTTGCGCCAGCCACGGGGGGCGTCATGCAAAAAATTATCGAAGAAATATTTCCCAAAGAATATATTCTTAGCGTACAGGGCGACGGAGCAAAGGTGGTTCCCACGATGATGGAAAGCTTCAGGTTCGATCATGTTTTTTATACGGGCAGCACGGCGGTTGGAAAAATAATTTATGGCATGGCCGCAAAACAGTTGGTGCCCGTTACACTGGAGCTTGGCGGCAAAAGTCCCTGCGTGGTGGAGTCGGATGCGAATATCCAGGTAGCCGCGAAACGGATCGCAGTTACCAAGTTTTCAAATGCGGGGCAAATGTGCGTCGCGCCCGATTATGTGCTCGCCCATCGATCCATAAAAGAAAAATTGATTGATGAATTAAAAAAGGCCATTCACCAATTCTTCACAGACGATGCATCACTGAGCTATAATTATGGGAAGATCATTAATGAAAAACAATTCAACCGACTCAGGAATTATCTCGCGCAGGGAAGGATCGCGTTTGGCGGAATCTTCGACGCAGGCAAACATTACATCTCTCCGACCATCATCGAAGACGTGTCCATAGATGCAACCGTAATGGAAGAAGAGATCTTCGGACCTGTTCTGCCTGTTTTAGGCTTCAATGATTTTCAAGAGGCAAAGGTCGTCATCGACCGGAATCCGGAACCGCTTGCCTTTTATCTTTTTACGGAGAACAAAGCGAACGAAAAAAAATGGCTCGAAGGCATTTCGTTTGGTGGCGGATGTGTGAACAACGCAAGCTGGCACCTCACTAATTTCAATCTGCCATTTGGGGGAAGGGGCAACAGCGGCATAGGCGCCTACCATGGCCGGTACTCATTTGAAGTATTCAGTCATCGCAAGGCAGTAATGAGAACACCGACGTGGTTTGATCCGGCGATAAAGTATCCGCCATTTAAGGGAAAGCTCAACCTTTTCAAAAAAATCATCCGGTAGGCGAAGCACCGTATAAATGATACGGTTCAGTATCAATTTCGCAAAGGTGATCAGTACTCGATGGTTTTTTTCATCAGCCAGTCGCGTTGCAAATCATCTCCGAGCAGAAAATCCGTCTCGTCAAATTTTTCAAATCCCCATCTCGTATAAAAATCGATGGCACGCTGATTTCTTTCCCAAACCCCAAGCCACACCACTTCTTTTTTTCTTTTTTTCGCCTCGTCAAGACTGGCCTCCATCAATTTGCTTCCTACGCCTTTTCCGATCATTCGCTTCATCGCATAAATGCGGGCAATCTCAAGCGCGTTGTTACTGATGAGCGAGGACGGCGTGCGATGGTCACGAAGTTTTACATAACCGGCCAGCATTCCATCATTGTAGGCCAGCATGAATGTATTTTCGACCGCACCCACCTCCAGCATCAATTTTCCCTTCGTGAATTGTTGGTTCAGAAACTTCTGCATATCCTCGTTACGATTGTACGCTGCGAACGTGTCGTAGAAAGTCTGGTGGCTGATATCCGCTATAAGTACAGCATCCTCTTTGGTTGCATACCGGATGGAAAAACTCATGCTGCAAATTACGAAGGCCACGGGAAGTTGAATCCTCGATTAAAGGAAACGAGAGCAAGGTCAGAGGCCGCCTGCGCCAAGGCTGTGGCGGACAAGGCCGAGGGCGAGGGGAAAAGTCGGTGCGAGAAACAGAGCGGGAGCGAGGGATATAGGTAAGTTCAGTATTTTATCCTGCCGCGGCAGAATGACTTTTAAGTCCTTGAGACTTTGTGGATCGAAAAACGCCGTCACGAAATGGCACGAATATTTGATGTGATCTTGCATGAACCTTGTACCTACAAAATTTTTTCTGACCAAGGGCGTCGGAATCCATGAAAAAGAAATGAGGGCATTCGAGGAAGCACTCCGTGAAGCAGGGATCGAGACCTGCAACCTGGTGAAAATTTCAAGCGTCATCCCGCCCGGATGCAAATGCATTTCGAGGGAGGAAGGCCTGCCACTGTTGAAAGAAGGGCAGATCACCTTTGCGGTCATCGCCCAATCGCAAACGAATGAGCCCGACCAGATCGTATCTGCCGCCATTGCCATGGCTCAGCCGGAGGATGATACTTTGCATGGCTATCTTACCGAGCTGGAGGAAACCATAGGAATTGAGGAAGAAGATGTAAAGCAGGATGTGGAAGAAATGGCACTTGAAAACCTTGCGAGCAAATGGGGAATAAAACAGGACGCAGAAAAATTTATGCAACCCCGCAGGAGGAACTATGAACTCAGGGGTAAGAAAGTTAGACTCGACAGCATGATACAGACAGCCAAGGGCCATGAAGACAGGCTATACACGGTAGTGCTGGTAGCGGCTATCATGCTTTTCGATTAAAATTTATTGGTTTCGCACCAAGAAGGCTGGTTCGCCGCGCAGAAGAATATAGATCGTTTGAGCAATAACAGAGCGGTCTACGCGAAAGCTTCGACCGACACGGCCGTCTACGCCAAGGCTTCGACAGACAAGTCGGAGAACGAAGGAAAAGTCAGAGCGAGAAACAGAGCGAGAGCGAGGGGGAGTAATAAGCCCAATGCTTTAAGATTTTTGAATTTTGTCCCGGTACCGCGGGATGACTTTTGCCCGCCGCAGCAGCATGAATTTTTTGCGGCTTTGCCCCAAACCCTCTCACGCTCTCATCCTTTATCTTCGTCTCATGACAGATGAAGATTTCATGAAGCTCGCCCTTGTACAGGCGAAGCAGGCCTTTGACGAAGATGAAGTACCCATTGGCGCCGTGATCGTCATCAATGGCAAGGTGATTGCCAGAGGCTACAATCAGGTAGAAAAATTGAACGACCCAACGGCACACGCCGAGATCATCGCCCTCACTTCAGCCTTTAATTATCTTGGCAGTAAGTATCTGCCCGAAGCTGCCATGTACATTACGGTGGAGCCCTGCCTGATGTGTGCCGGTGCACTTTACTGGAGCAAGATCGGACGGGTGGTGTACGGCGCATCCGACGAAAAGAATGGTTACCTTAGAACTACTAAGGACAGCTCTCCTTTTCATCCGAAAACCGTGCTTGCCAGAGGCGTGCTTCAAGAAGAATGCGCTGACCTGATCAAATCTTTCTTCCGCAATAAAAGATGATCGTGGCAACAAGATCTCAAAAAACCGAATGCCTCAATCCGACTACAGGACGCGGCATCAATATCGATAAAGAAGTGTATGATCTTTTTTCAAAGCCCATTTACCACAGCCTGAAAAAAGAAAAAGCGCTCACCTTCACGGGCATCGTGGAAGCCATCGAAGATTGTCTTGAACAGCAAAACATCAAATTTAAAAAATCGATTCCGTGGTATGCGGTGACCGTGAAGAATGATTTGGAAGCAAGAGGCGTGATCGAGACCTACACGGAAAAAGGAAAAAAATTACACCGTGTAAAACAAAAGAGCCGCGATTAAAGCGGCTCTCCTTCATTATAGGTTCATCAAGGTTTGTCCCACCATACCCTTCCATTAAGACCATCTGCCCCGCCGAACTGCCTTTGTACCGCATCATTGTAATTCGACGCGTTATTGAGCCGTTCATTAGTTGGATAGCCTTCCCTTCTTGGAATCGGTTTGCCGCTATTGTTATCCGGAGGCGCCAGTGCCGGGAAGCCGGTCCTTCTCCATTCCGCCCAGGCTTCATATCCATTCAGGAACAGGTGCACCCATTTCTGCGTGGCTATTTGTTGCAATGCGTTCGCAGGATCATACACTACGCCTGGCTGCGTGAGGTAGGCCGTGATCTCTGTTGTGAATGCATATGCCGGCCTGAATACACTGAACCATTGCCTGATGGATTGTTCAACCGCCAGGTCGTAATTGGTCTTCGCTTCCGCATCTCCGCCCGGGATCCATCCGCGCTTGGCTGCTTCCGCCTTCGCAAAAAGCGCTTCCGCATAAGTTACCAATTGCACGGGTGAATTCTGCAATCGAAGCGAATCGCGCAGCAGTGAAATATTATTCAACACATATTGACCGGTGTTCACCACATCACCAGGCAGGCCAAACTTCAGTCCCACATAATTGCCGGCTGCATTCTTATTGGCATAGATCGGCAGTCTTGGGTCATTGAGCGGCTTCATATAATTTACGAGTGGCTCGCTTACCGCATACCATCTGCGGTTCAACACCGTAAACACATTATACCAGTAGTTTTCATTGTTCGCATCAGCCAGGTGTTTATACACAAGGTTATCGCCATTCGAGGTCATGATGCCGGCAGTAAGCGCTTTATTAAATTCTGCAGAAGCTTTGACTGCATCCACTTTTGAAAGGCGCAGGGCGGCCAGAAGGTGAATGGTGTTACCTAATTTTTTCCACTTCGTAACATCGCCGCCGTACACAATATCGTTTTTGATGGAACCGGAAACGATCATGGCATTCGCTTCATCCAACAACCTGAAAATGCTATCATAGATCACCTGTTGCCTGTCGTACGCGGGAGTGAAGTCATCCCTGCCTTTCAACGCATCCGTGTAAGGAAGATCACCCCAACGGTCGGTAGCATGCCAGAAGAAATAGGCTTTAAGAATTTTAGCTACTGCGATCTGGTTCGACGCGGGACCCTCATTGCTGTTGTATTGCTTTGCCTTCAACACCTGCTCTATATTCATCAGCGGTCCCGTATACAAGCCATAGAAATTATAGAAGACCACATTGTAACGGGAGATGTCGGTGAACATCGTTTCCGATAAATGCTGCGCATACAAATTACCCTGCGGGTTAGAGCTCAGGCCCGGAAGACTGCGCATAGCATTTGCGAGCAGCTGGGTGTTCGATGCCTGGCTCGGGAGATTGGGGTTGCGGTTGATTTCGCTGTCGAATTTATTGCATGCTGTCAGCAGCGCCGCTGACAGTACCACGATAAGTATTTGCTTCATGGCTTTCAATTATAAAGTGATGTTTAGGTTAAGGGCGAATGAGCGGGTCGTGATCAATTGACCTGTCTCCAGCCAGTTAATAGGTTCACTGCCCGCAGAGAGTTCAGACGGGTTCAATCCTTTTGGCGCCTTCTGCCAGATCATAAATGGATTGCGCGCGATGATGCCTATATTGATATTCGTGAAAGGTGTTTTGGCCACGAGATTTTTACCAAGCGAATATCCAAGCCGCAGCTCGCGCATTTTTATATATGAAGCGTCGAAGAGCCATTCTTCATAGATCTGCGTTCCCAGCCTGGTACGATAATAAGCCCTTGCATCCACGTAGGCCGTTACTACCTGCCCGGTTGCGGCAGAAACACCGGTAACTTTTACGCCACCACCATCAGCCAGCGGTTCTCTTACATTATGTCCTTTATCATTGACGGCCGCCGTTTCAGCAGCCTGAC
>DATMHB010000552.1:0-4098 GCA_035555175.1 Flavisolibacter sp.
TCGAAGTCAACGATCTGATCGCTGTTAGCTATGAGCAGCGGGTCGCGGCCATCAATGATCTTCTTTGCATAGAGCACGGTACATGCTGTTCCTTCAGTAAGCTTATCGATAGTGATGAGCTGCAGGTCGAACCCTGACTTCAGCGCATCGATCACGTGTCCATAATCCTGCACGTGCTCCTTTCGGGCTATAAGGATGAAACGCGCGCCCTTCATGTCGAGGTTCTCGATGACGTGCTGGATCATAGGCTTGCCGAGTACGTCTATAAAAGGCTTCGGATCTTTATAGCCTGCATCAACAAAGCGCTTGCCCAGTCCCGCCATAGGAATGACGATATTGATCATACAATGAATTTATCATTTTTTGCGCTTGGAACTTTTACCACAACGGTAGTGACATCGGTGAGCGCTTCGAAATCTGTGGCCTCTCCGGGTTCGATCCTGATGATGCTTCCTGAACCGAATTCATTTCCGTTCATCTTCACCCGGCCATTGGTGATAAGCGTGAGCTCCGTTGCGATCTTATGGTAATGCTTCTTTTCTTTTGCGCCGGCGGGATAGGATTTTACCGCCACCTCAAATGCATCGGTCTTAACGATGGTGGGATCAAAATCGCCGACAAACCATCCTCCCGTGAAATCCTTCAGGTCAAATCTTTCCATGCCTATTTTTTTACAGTTGATTCATATTCATTGATCATCTGTGGCGAATAAAATGAATGGTACTGGTGTCCGCCAATGGAAAAGTTCAGCACTTTCCTGTTCATCAGCACATATTCATTGACGGTGGAAGAGATAAAGAAGAGATCATTGATCCTGGTATCCTTCAATAACACATGGGTAGCCGCTTCAATAAAGTCGGATGCGTTTTTGAAATAATAAAAGCCGGCGATCGCATTCTTGCTGATGGGGTTTTTCTCTGCCGTCTCAAGCACCTGATTGTTCTCATCAGTTCTGGCATAAGACCATCTGGGATGCACGGAAGAAAAAGTGAGCAGGCCGGCTTCAGCATCTTCTTTATGAAAAGCGGCGATCACCTTATCAAGATTCTGGTCAATCAGCTGGTCACCGTTAACGATCAGCAATTCATCGTCGGGCTGGATATGATCGATGGACATCAGCACACTGCAGAGCGCGCCCTGCGTCGGCCTTTTGATGGTTGATACGTTGGCGTCGGGGATCAACAGGCGAAGTGTATTATCGAGGTGAAAATTGACGCAGTCTTCTTCCCTGATGATAAAGGTGAATTTTTTTTCCGTCTTCACCGGCAGCAGGTTTTCCAATACCATTTCGATCATGAGCTTGCCATTGATCTCGATAAGGGGTTTTGGATAAATATAGCCTGCCTTCTCAAACAGTTCCGATGTACCCGCTATCGGTATGATGATATTAAGCATGTTCGATCTCGTTTATCCGGTTGAGTATATTATGATAGTTGACTGCAGTGGGATTGGAAACACGCATCAGGTGGGCGCCGCTCGCGATGGCAGCCTTGATGCCGTTGTCATTGTCTTCCACTACCAGACATTGCTCGGGCTTCACGCCCAGACGCTCCATGGCTTTCGTATAGATCTCCGGGTCGGGCTTCGAATGCTTCACGTCTTCGTTCGAAAGAAAGAAGTTGAGGTATTCGATCAGCTTCGACCGTTCCATCATGATGTCGATGGTGCGTTTGATGGAATTGGAACAAACAACCAGGCCATAGCCCGCATGCTTCAGCTGCGAAAGGGCATACTGGTGCTGGAAGATAGGCTTGCATTTGCTGTACACCATCTCCATCGTGTATTCCTGTTTCAACTGGTTGATGAGCCCATGCAGCCTCGCAGGAAGGCGGCCTTCCAGGGTCAGCATTTCGAGTTTCTTTTTTGTCGGCAGTCCATCAAATGTAACAAGGTGTTCGTAGCGGCTGATCTCAATACCGAAAAGGTGCAGCGCGCGGTTCAGGGCTTCATAGTGCCAGTCGCGTGCGTCGATGAGCACACCATCCATATCGAAGATTACAGCCTTGATTTTATTGCTCATGAAAATACTTTAATGCTTTATCCGGAAAATCGGTACAAAGTAACAAGCCCTCATCTAAATGCAAACCACCCCGTTTTATTTTTTCCCATAGCGGCTTGTGATCCCTTTTATGCAACTCCGGAGAAACGATGCACACTTTCTTGTTTTGCTGCAGCCATGCCCTGATGTCATCCATCGAATACCATTCACCGTGAAAAGCGTCGAGCCAGATCCCGTCACACGCCTGCAATAGCACGGGCTTCTCTTCATATTCGCTCACCCTCGAGAAAAAATTGATCCCCAGCTTGCGGTAACCAAGGGTATCGGGCACCGACATGTCGAACACAAAATATTTTGCTTGTTCATACTTCTTAAGTACCGGTTGCAGGGCCTCCTGCAGTCCATCGGACTTAATGTTAATGGCGAGATAACCAGGCCGCTCCGCACGGTCGAAATACAATTGCATGAAATCCTCGAACGACATCAGTGCTTCATCGCGGGCAGGCATGTTATGGGCAATGACCAGCTCACCACCAAAGTCGCGTACGTCGGTCTCGATCCCATATCCCCCCTGTGCACTTCTAACAAATGCCTCTGCCGTATTCTTTTCAGCCTCGGTCAGCCAGAATCCCCTGTGCGCCACGATCTCCATAATTGCTTAAATGGTTTCTACTGTATGAATGAATTTTTTATACAGCACTGCCGGCGCATAATTGGCCTGAACAAAAGACGCAGCTGCTTCAGAAATGCGCTTCATCTGCTCAGGCGCTGCATTGCCTTCCCTGATCAGTGCAATGATCTGTTCCATGCTGTTATCGTGCGCAAGGAAGTGAACGCCGTTCACCAGACCTGTACCTCCATAACATTCCCTGTTGCCCAGGAGCACGCAGCCGCAGGCCATCGCCTCAAAGGCGCCTACACCCGGAAGTCCATTGTAATACTCCTCTCCCACGATCACGAATTTGTATTCGTTGTACTTGTCCACGATATTAAAAGAAAAATAACTTGACTGCGACACCTGCAGTTTTTTGGGCAGCAATTTCTGGTACCACTTTTTCTTTTTCACATTGGATTCAAAATATGGATAGCAATAACAGTCGATCTCACCGGAATATTTCTCCTTGTTCTCGTAAATGAGGCGGCGCAACGGATGTACGGTGTTGGCCTTTGCATACTCCTTCAGATCGGTAAGGTGTCCCTGGTCGGCATCCAGTTCCAGCATGTGGAAGGTTCCGGTGGCTACTGCTTTGGGCTTGCGTTGTTCGAACGGCGTCAATACTTTGAAGCGTTCATATACCGCAAAAGGAATGATGATCATTTCTTTTTTGTACCAGGGAAAGAAATTCCTGAAGAAGGGATTTGCGGTTACATCAGCATCACAGGCAAGCACGAGGTTCGGAATGTCTTTTACGGCGTTGCTGTAGCCGCTGGGTGTGGCATAATAGTGCGTAAGGTGGCCGATCACCGTTTCAAACTGTGCACAGGTTTCTTTCAATTTTCCCGGGTTCAGATAATTGCGATAGCACAAAAACAGGAGCACGCGTCTGTTCGCAATGGTCCTTGAATTGAAATGCACCGTTACCCTGTCCTTGAGCTTGTTATGCTTCAGCCAGTAGTGGAGCTCAATCCTGAGCCACAGCGTTCTCAGAAAGCCCGGTATGTTTCTGAAAATTTTATCAGGGATCAATCCGGAGAAAGCGTTGTTGATGAGGATATCGACTTTTTTCCCGCCGGCAACGGACAGGTCGAAAATATACCCGTATTTTCTCAGCGGCCGCCTTTTCAGGAGGATGAATGATAACGGTGAAGCAAAAAAGTCTGAAACGTGCGGATTTAAAATGGTAAACATGTCTTCTCCTGTTCTGATACGCTGATGATTCATGATCAGTCAAGTCCAATCCTGAAATTCTGTCCGTTGATGTGTTGCGATGCCGTTACAAGAAATTGAACAACGTCGGCAACTTCTTCCGTTGTCAATAATTTTTTAAGCGGATGTTTTTTCTCCATCTCTTCCACTACCCGCTCATCCAAGCCGTCGTGTAGCGGCGTTTTCATAAACGAAGGTGAAACGGTATTGGCCGTGATATTAAAACCGATGT
>DATMHB010000553.1:0-2468 GCA_035555175.1 Flavisolibacter sp.
CCCGGAAAGGATGGGTTTATGAAGCCCTGCAATAAACGCAGCTTCATGGAAGTCCACGGTCAGCAGGGCCCGGCAGTTTTTAATCAGAAATCTGAAATCAATATATGGCAGGTCAGTTAAAAGAAGTCCGCAACAGGATCAAATCGGTTCAGAGCACGCAGCAGATCACCAAGGCTATGAAGATGGTGAGTGCCGCAAAGTTGCGCCGTGCGCAGGATGCGATCATTCAGATGCGTCCTTACGCACGTAAGCTCCAGGAGATGCTGAGCAATATCGTAAGCAATACGCAGATGGAGGGCGGCAATACCCTGGCAACTGAAAGACCTGTTGAATCAGTGTTGATGATCGTGATCACGTCGGACCGTGGGCTGGCCGGTGCCTACAATGCCAATGTTATTAAAACCGCCAAGCAAACGATCCGGGAAAAATATGCGGCGCAGCTGGCAGCTGGTAAAGTCACCGTATGGAGCATTGGTAAAAAAGGCTATGAGCATTTTGCAAAAAATAATTTCAAAGTATCAGATACTTACAAGGACATTTTCCTGAACCTGAAATTCGAAAATATTCAGAAGGCTTCCGAAGCTGCGGTGAAAGCTTTTCAGAACAAAGAATTCGATGCAGTGGAATTGGTTTATAGTGAATTCAAGAACGCCGCCACACAGCGCTTCGTGGTCGAGCGATTCCTTCCGATCCCGAAAACACAAAATGCGGGGAAAACGGCAAAGGCTGATTTTATTTTCGATCCCAATCAGGAACAGCTCATCGCCGAGCTGATGCCAAAGATCCTGAATACGCAACTGTACAAGGCAGTTTTGGACGCCAATGCATCGGAGCATGGAGCAAGGATGACGGCAATGGACAAGGCCAGTGAGAATGCAAATGAATTGCTGCGCAATCTAAAGATCTCTTACAACCGCGCAAGGCAAGCAGCCATCACAACGGAACTTACCGAGATCGTAAGTGGTGCGGCCGCCCTGCAGGGATAAGGTTCCACCATACGAGACAGATCAATAATCACAAAATCAACTGATGGAGATTTCAAACCTCATCCCGCATATTGAAGCATTGATCTTTGCCAGCGACAAGCCATTGACGCCCGCAGAGATCACTGAATTGATCAACCAGGCTTTTGGTTTTATGGAGGATAAGGTGGTGCCCGAGCAGGTAGATGCGGCACTGGAAGGCATCGTTGAAAAATATCATTCCGAATTCTATCCATTCGAAGTAAGACTGAGCGGCGGTGGCTGGCAATTCCTCACGAAAAAAGATTATCACAAAACAGTGGCCCAGCTGAATGGAGAGAAATTCCTGAAACGCCTTTCTGCCGCCGCATTGGAGACACTGGCCATCGTTGCGTACAAACAACCGGTTACGAAAGGAGAGATTGAAGCGATCCGTGGTGTGAGCAGCGATTATGCCGTGCAGAAATTGCTGGAAAAAGAATTGATCATCATCACCGGCCGCAATGAAAAATTGCCGGGACATCCGCTCGTGTACGCAACGTCAAAAAATTTCATGGATTATTTCGGGATCAATTCGCCGGAAGACCTTCCAAAGATCAAAGAGGTCCTTTCGGAGCAGGTAGTCATTCCAACGGCCGTTCAGCATACCGATTTCGAACAGAGTGAATCACTCGCCGTTTCGGACAATGGCGAATTGATCGATGCGGAACCGGAGCCAGGCAAGGGTGATGAAATTCCGGAGGTGAATGGTCATGCATTCGAGCTGATCGAAGACGATGGTTCAGGGGAAACGGAGGATCAGGCCACAGAGGAAGCCGTGGAGGAATACATCGGCGACGAAAGCTTCATTGAGGGGGATGAGGAAGAGGAAGAAGAAAAGACGGAGAGCGATGATGAAGACGGTGCAGACGATGAAAAGAAAAATGCAGATGAAGACGAAGAGGATCGCTCTTAAACTTTAACGGTCTCTTTCATATGCGGCTTTATTATCTTCGCAGGCATGCCGCAAAGTTTATCCAACAAAGAATTAATTGATTTAGCGAACCGTTTCGGAACGCCCCTCTATGTTTATCACGCAGAGAAAATTAAGGAGAAGTACGAAACTTTAGCAAAGGCTTTCTCGGGCTGCAAGGCTCGGTTTTATTATGCGTGCAAGGCCCTTTCGAATATCAATGTGCTGAAATATATCCAGAGCCTTGGTGCTGGCCTCGACTGTGTAAGCATCTATGAAGTGCAACTTGGCCTTAAGGCAGGTTTTACGCCGGATAAAATATTGTTTACGCCCAACTGCGTCGACTTTGCGGAAATTGAAGAAGGTAAGAACCTGGGCGTGAATCTTAACATAGACAACATTTCCATTCTTGAACAATTTGGAAACAAATTTGGCGGCTCCTATCCCATTTGTATTCGCTTCAACCCGCACATCATGGGCGGAGGACACTATAAAATGTCTACCGGCCATATCGACAGCAAATTCGGGATATCAGTTCACCAGATGCGGCATAT
>DATMHB010000554.1:0-2039 GCA_035555175.1 Flavisolibacter sp.
GATCAGAAAGCCGACCTGTGCGCCGAGCTGGAATTGCAATTTGGTTCCGATGGTGAATGTAGTGAGCTGCGGCAGATAAATGTAATCGTTCAGCACATCCGTGTTTCTTCCGCCGTCCTCAAAGGTGTAACCCTGTCTCGAGAAAATGATCTCGGACCGGTACCCCATTCCTGTTGAAAGAGTGGAATAAAATGCACCGACCATAAATCCGCTTTTACTATCCGTATTGAAGCCTTGTGCACTACCAGTGATATATGACCAGTTATAACCTGCTTTGATACCGAACTTGGGTTTGAAATCTGATGCCTTGCTTTCTTTTTTTTGTCCAAAAGCAGCAGCAAAACCGCAGAGGGCGAACGAAAGAATGAAAAAATATTTCCTCATAACAGCCTGTTTAGTTGAATACAAAAATACACAAAGAGGCTATTTTTCAATTGCATGAACTACGCAATTGCAGTCAGATATTCATATGATAAGAAAAAATGGGAAGGCCGATTAGGCAATACCCCTTAGCAGCTTAGCTTGTTGGAGAAAAAAAAAGAAGAACCTTTTGGGTTCTTCAGCGGAAGGGTAAGTTACTGGTGCGCAACGCACCAGTAACGATAAAAAAATTATAGATCGTCAGCCACACCCCTTCTTCTGCCGGAGATCAGGCTCAGAACAAATAACACTAAGAAAATAAAGAATAAGATCTTAGCAATGCCTGCTGCACCTGCAGCTACTCCGCCAAATCCAAATACGGCTGCTATAATTGCGATCACCAAAAAAATAACTGTCCAGCGTAACATAACATTCAGTTTTAAGTTAGATAATACTCGTATATAGACATAAAACATGCCAGCCACTCAATTTCCCAATCAGACTGATCAGGAAATGTTTCTCCACGCAAATATTGCCGGCGATTGGGGAACTTATTGTGCAATTAAAATGACAAGAACCATCAGGGCATGATGGTGTCGAGAGATTTTTTTACCGAGCAGAAGAAGCCGGTTAAAACTGACTCACAAACCAGAGGAGGAACACCGGTCAGCACGAGCGACGCGGCATAAGCGATCACTGAATTCACTTCCCTGAGGTTGAAGCGATTCAGGCGCGGGCCATGTCCTTTTTGTGCTGCGTTCATGAGTGAATATTCTTTGACTATGTATTGTAAAAAAATGTGCCAAAAACTCATCTGCACTCATTTCTATTTTTACCAATCATGGAATACTTAAAAGAGCGATTTAAAAATGAACTAACTTAATAGGAACCATAAAACTCCTTATATGAAACCGGCTGCATTCACCTGCACCCTGTTACTGATGGCGGTAACAGCTGGCGCTCAGTTCACCCTTCTTCCCCAGGTTGGTTTTGACAATTCAAAAAGCAAGATCGGGGTCAACGACCTCAAATCCTTCTCACCTCTGGGACGCACGACTGGTCTTAGAGCCAATCTTCGGGTTGATTATAATTTTAAAACGGGTCAGGGATTTTATGCAGCGTTGAGTTCGAGTCCTGCAGTAGTAAGATATTCTTTCTCGACACCGAACGCGCTGTCGGCAAATCCTAAGGCGGTCACCGGTTCTCTTCGGTGGAGCGTGCAAGCGGGTTATCAGTTCCGTTCAAAACCATTCAATATGGGAACGGCCTCATCAAAAGGGGCATCGAGGGCGGCGGTTGAACCTGCGGCCAAAAGAACCTGCGGTTCCTACCATTCCTGTGGCGCTGCGAAATACCGGGCGCCGATGCGTCAGGCTATGACCCTGCGCTTACAGCCTTCAATGGGACTTGCCTATATTCCTTCATTACGTGAAAGCATTGCCACAGATGGCAGCCGCATTCAATACAATGCGGGGAACTGGAACACAGCCATGGTGGCGGGGCTAGGCTTTGAGATCGGCAAAGGCAGGGATCGCTTGCTCACTACAACATTTTACTTCACAAAGGGGCTGGGCAATATGGGCGCCCGGACCGTCACGACCACTGTTAGTGGCAAACCGGAAAGTACAACACTGCGATCGTCGGCGAATAGCTGGGGCATGACCCTCGGTGTGCCTTTC
>DATMHB010000555.1:0-2630 GCA_035555175.1 Flavisolibacter sp.
CGTTATAAAAAATATCAAATGCATTGAGGTGCTGCACCGTTAATGAAAAAGCGAGCGGCGCCTTTGACAAACGCTTCGTAACGCCGATCTGAAAATCGAATGGAAGATCTTCCTTTTGTCCTGCATATGTTCGCAATTGAAAGCCCATATTCCTGGCGAGAACAGAAGCCGAGAGCAGATGAGCTGAATCTTCATACAGCACGCCAAAATCCACGGCAAGGGCCGTTGATTTGTATTGCTGAAAGGAAGAGCTGATGAATTTCATGGTGGCGCCGTAAGACCATCGCTGAAGGTATTTCCTGGCTGCAGACACCTGTGCAACAAAGTCGACGGGACGAAAGCTTCCGCTGATATTGCCGGATGCATCGGTTTGCGGGATCGTTCCGTAATCGACAAAATAAACATGGCCGCCAAAGGTGGTGTGCAGCTGCCCGCTGTGTGCCGCGTAACTGAGACTATACGTTTTGACGCCTGCAATGAAACTGTTGAATGTCATATCCACCTGCGTATTCAATACAGGATCCAACAGTGCAGGATTGTTTGCAGCAAGGCCGACTTCATCAGTTTTGTACGATGCATTCACACCGCCTGCCGCAGTCAGCAGCGGTGTGGCGGGAAGCTTCAGGAAATTGAACACTGCATTTCCACCCAGCGTTTGAGCGCCGGCACCCGACCAGCAGATGGCGAGAATTATTTGAAGGCAGCTACGCAATTTGTTTTTTTAGAGGCGGATGGATCAATCCTGCAGGGCCAGATCAATCACCTGGTTCATCGTCTTTACATAATGAAAACGCATTCCGTTGATATAGTCCGGGTTGATGTCCTGCACATCTTTTTCATTTTGCCAGCACATGATGATCTCTTTTAATCCTGCACGCTTCGCCGCCAGCACTTTTTCCTTAATGCCACCGACCGGAAGCACCTGCCCTCTCAGTGTGATCTCGCCCGTCATGCCTAGATAAGGCTTGATCTTCTTTCCCGTATATGCGGACGCAAGCGCTGTCAGCATGGTAACGCCAGCACTCGGGCCATCTTTTGGAACAGCCCCTTCCGGAACATGTATATGAACGGCCTTCTTTTCTATAAGCGCCGGATCAACGCCCAGTTTTTTTGCATTGGCGCTGAGATATGACAGGGCGGTGGATGCACTCTCCTTCATCACATTGCCCAGGTTTCCCGTCAGCCTGAGCTCATGCTTTCCGTCGCTCAGTGAAGCTTCAATGAACAGGATGTCGCCACCTACGTATGTATATGCGAGTCCCACCGCAACGCCTGCAATAGTTGCCGATTTATACATTTCATTATTGTACTTCGATCTGCCCAGAATCTTTTCGATATCCTCGGGATTCAACGCAGCTTTCAGCTTTCCCTTCATCGCTAGTTGCTTGGCCTGATAACGCATGATGGCGGCGAGATGACGGTCCAGTTCGCGCACACCGCTTTCCCTTGTATAATCCTGGATAATTCTTTCCAGTATCTTATCACTGATCTTAAACCTGGATGATTTCAATCCATGCGCTTCTCTTTGCTTCGGAATAAGGTGCCGCTTGGCGATCTCTATTTTTTCTTCCACTGCATAGCCGCTCAATTCGATGATCTCGAGACGGTCTCTTAGCGCAGGCTGAATCGTTTGAAGATTATTGGCGGTGGCAATGAACAAAACTTTGCTGAGGTCGTATTCGAGTTCGAGATAATTGTCATAGAACGAATGGTTCTGTTCAGGATCCAGCACTTCCAGGAGCGCGCTGCTGGGATCACCGCGAAAATCGCTACCTACCTTGTCAATCTCGTCGAGGATCATTACCGGGTTTGATGATTTTATTTTACGGATGTTCTGAATGATCCTTCCGGGCATGGCGCCAATATAGGTCTTGCGGTGACCGCGCACCTCGCTCTCATCATGAATGCCTCCAAGACTCAACCGCACGTATTTTCTTCCGATGGCATTGGCGATGCTGCGGCCCAACGAGGTCTTGCCGATGCCGGGCGGTCCGTAAAAACAAAGGATCGGGCTTTTCATGTCGCCTTTCAGCTTCAGCACGGCAAGGTATTCAAGTATTCTTTCCTTGATCTTCTGCATGCCGTAATGGTCTGCGTCCAGTATTTGCTTGGCCTTTTCCAGATCGTAAACGTCTTCGGTATAATTCTGCCAGGGAAGATCCAGCATGAGGTCGAGATGATTGTACACAACCGAATAGTCGGGCGTGCTTGGATGCATACGCTCCAGTTTTTCTATCCCTTTCTTGAAGGCTTCCTTCGCCGCATCAGGCCATTTTTTCGATTCCGCTCTCTTGTGCAGTTCTTTTATTTCTCTTTCATTCGGATCGCCTCCTAATTCTTCTTTGATGCTCTTCAATTGTTGCTGAAGAAAATATTCCCTCTGCTGCTTGTCGATCTCGGCCCTTGTTTTATTGGTGACCTTGTTCTTTAATTCCGCAAACTGCAATTCTTTTTGCAGGAATTGCATCAGCAGGTCGGCCCTTTTTCTAATATTATCCATCTCGAGCAGGCGCTGCTTGTCGCGGATGTCGATCGTAAGATTGCTGGAAACAAAATGGATGAGGAAGGACGGGTTCTCGATATTTTTCAGGATGACGGACGCTTCACTTGGAATGTTGGGTGACAATTGA
>DATMHB010000556.1:0-5369 GCA_035555175.1 Flavisolibacter sp.
ATTTCCAACTCCATTGCAAGTTTCCGTTCAGACCTTCCGCTGATGATGCAGAACATCGATGAATCCATTCACCAACTGGAACTTTGGATACAAAGAACTTTTGACGTGAGCGGCAAGGAGGTGCATCAGATCGTGGAGAACTCAACAGACAAGGTCCTTCCCTCCACATCCTCTATTGTCAACAGCACCTTCACCACGGTCACCAGCCTTTTCTTCCTTGGCATTATCATTTTTATCATCACCTTTCTGCTGCTGCTGTACAGGGGGCTCATTCTTTTATTCTTTACCAAGCTTTTCGCCGAAGAATTTACGCCGAAGATCCAAACCATCTTTTCCAAGATCAGGCTTGTGATCAGAAGCTATATCGTCGGCCTGATGATCGAAATGATCATTGTAGCCGTAGCCTATTGCGGTGTGCTGTTTGCATTGGGCGTAAAATATGCGTTGCTGTTGGGCGTAATCGGTGCCATACTTAATATCATTCCTTATCTGGGCATCTTCATGGCATGTATTCTCAGCACGCTGATCACACTAACTACCAATTCTCCGAGTACGGTGGTATGGGTTGTGATCTCGCTGATCATCATTCATATGATAGACAGCAATATCCTGATGACGAGGATCGTGGGTTCGAAACTCAAGCTCAATGCCCTGGCAACCATCGTGGGCGTCATCACAGGCAGTGCCATCTGGGGCATTCCGGGCACCTTCATGGCCGTGCCCATCATGGCCATCATGAAGGTGACGTTCGAAGAGATAGAAGCGCTTCATCCTTTTGCAATTCTTATGGGCGACGATTCCGAAGTAAGATCGCTTTCAAAGCCGATGCTTCACAGGATTGCAAAATCCGTAAGAAAGACCGCGTTGAAGAAAACAAGGTAAGATACAACGCATAAAAAAAGCACCTCGATCGGTGCTTTAATAATTTAAATACCGCGCGATCATTCCGCTTCGGCAACCACTTCTTTCACTTCGGGGATCATGCGCTTCATCATGCCTTCGATACCCGCCTTGAGCGTGATCATGGACGAAGGACAACCACTGCAGCTACCCTGCAGCATCAGGTTTACAACGCCATCATCATAGCTTCTGAATTGAATGGCACCACCGTCCATTTCCACTGCAGGACGAACATAATTGTCGAGCAATTCCTTGATCCGCTTCACCACATCGCTGTCATCGGCCAGGACGTCATTGCTGCTCTCCGTTTTCCGCGTAGCCACTTCTTCTTCGTTGATGACGGCCTTACCTTCCTCCAGGTATTCCTTCAAAAACTCACGGATCGCCGGGATCACATCGTTCCAGTCCGTATCGGCAGTCTTGGTGAGCGTCACGAAATTGGAAGCAATGAAGACCGATTTAATAAAAGGGAAGCCGAACAATTCCGTTGCCAGGGGCGAGGGTTTGGCAGTTTCCACATCGGGGAAATCAATGCTTTTGCCCGGATACAGCAACTTGTTGGCCACAAACTTCATGGTCTCGGGGTTCGGCGACATCTCCGTATATATGCTGATAATGGGATTTCCTGTCTTTATCATATCAAAACATTTGAAGGAACAAATTTACAAAACTCTTACCAGCCAGCTTACGCAAGCGGGAAACAATTCCGGTTCTAACCCCTTTTTAACGATTAAGGCAGAGGCAGGGCAGTTGTTTGGAGGCCGGCCTAAAAAAATCATCCCGGCTGTAAACGCCGGGACGGTCAAGGGGTAGGGAATAAATAAGAAGTTGAAGGCCTGGGTGGATCTAAAGCGCTACGCGCTCCGGATATGAATGATTTCAGCGGTGCATTTGATAATTTTCAAATGCCGCCAATCACAAGGGAAATTTATGCCAGATTTGCAAAAAAGGAGGAGAATTTTTTCACGGGAGCGCCTAACCGATTTTTTTGCTGTTAAAATTTGCCGTTTGACCTCAGCAGAAGGAAGACAGGATAAAAAATCTTTATCTGTGCGCGCCCCACAAAAAAACCACCCGGATGCGGGTGGCCGAAAATCATGACAGAAAAATTATTTCTTTTTGGGAATTGTCTTCTTCGCAACCGCCTTTTTGCCGGATTTCTTTTTTCCGATCTTCTTTTTCATCTTGTCTATCGTTTTTTTGATCGGATGCTTTTTGGCCGTTGCCGGCTTAGCCTTCGGTTTCAGTTTTTTTGCTTTTGTCTTCGCAGGCTTTTTTCCGATCGGGCCTTTTTCTGCTTTCGCAGCAGTGGTTTTCGCCGGCGTAGATGTGCGGCTGGGCTTTTGGATCTTCGGTTTGTTCACATCTATTGACGGGGGTGGCATTTCCTTTTCTTCAACCGGATTGGCTGAAGGAACTTCTGGTTTAAGTGCTTGTTTTGTTTCACTGTTTTTTGCCTCTTTTTCTTTTTCCTCCTCAGATGCTTTGATCTCGGCTCTTGCAATTTCCAGCGCCCTTGCATTATTGCTCTGTTTAGCGGGCTTTTTGATTTCAGTATTCGTAACAACTGTTTTATTTGTTTCAGGAACCGTTACTGATCTTGACTCCTGCACCGAATTGGTGCCTGTCTGTTTGCCTAAGGCAAGCGCCGTCGAGCCTTGTCCAAATGCAGTTTGTATGAGCGCCAGGGCCAGCATTAGCAAGGCGAGTTGTTGGATTGTTTTCATAGATTCGGGATTTGGTTTTGCAGTATAAAAGTGTGGAAATTCCATGCCAGAACCAATGAAAAAACGGAAGGAAGTTACTAGGTAAAAAGGCGTTGTTTCATTATGCCATCATAATCGCAGATTTCTTTTTTTAGAGAACCGCCAGAAGAGCATCCCGGCATGAATGAAAAAAAATTGCACTGCATAAGATTTTTTACACAACGCCGGGATGCCGTTTACAGGCCTTGAGCCGAATGGAAAAATTAAAGGTCTGAATTGTAACTTCTACGATAAAGTCCAGGGTAGATCTTCGATCAGGAGGACACGATCATCAGCTTCGCATAGTTGAGCATGATCTTTTTCTCGCCGTTCACATCAAATTTTATAGTGGCAACGGGGTTGTGTGCAGAACCTTCCAACCGCATCACTTCACCAAATCCAAATTTCTGGTGTTCGATACGCATGCCCACTTCGAGTTTCGAAATATCGCTGGGAATAAAATTCGGGGAAGGAACATGCGCCACCTCTTTTGGCTTCGCATTGCCGCCTATCAGCGTGGCCACAAAGCTCTTTTCCTTATTCTCGTTGCCACCGCCAAAACCTCTTTGCATGCGTTCAAAGGCGCTGCCCGGTAAACCCGACGACGTCTGATTCTTTACGCCGCCCCCGGCAAAGGTCTTATCGATATATTCAAGAGGAATTTCATCAATGAAGCGGCTTTGATCCATTTGCTGAAGCGTGCCGAATTTATAACGCGTATTTGCATGGCTCAGGTAGAGCCTTCCTTTCGCTCTTGTGATGGCTACATAAAACAACCTTCTTTCTTCTTCCAGCTCTTCTCTTGTATTAATGCTCATAGCGTTCGGAAAAAGACCTTCTTCAAGGCCGCCGACAAATACAACCGGAAATTCCAGTCCCTTGGCAGCGTGGATCGTCATCAGCTTTACCGTATCCGCATTCGGATCTTTTTCATCTGCGTCAGTGAGCAGTGTGATCTGTTGAAGATAGGCCGCCAGTCCTTTGTCTCCTACTTCGCCGCTCTCCTCGCTCATGGGCGTTTCCGTAAACTCTTTGATGGAGTTCAGCAATTACTGGACGTTCTCGTAGCGCTGAACGCCTTCGGTGGACTTATCGTTGAACAGCTCTTTTACAAAAGAAGTTTGCTTGCCCAGATGAAAAGCAACGTCATAGGCATTTTTATTAGCCAGCATGCTGTGAAAGCTCCTGATCATGAGCACGAATTCCTCGATGCTTTGCAGCGTGCCCGCCTTGAAGCCGAACATCTGTGCATTCTCCAACACCTGCCACATACTGATGTTATGCTCATTCGCAGCAAGGATAGCGCGGTCAACAGAAGTCTTGCCGATACCGCGCACAGGATAATTGATGATGCGTTTCAATGCTTCTTCGTCCCTCGGGTTCACAATGATCCTTAGGTAAGCGATGTAGTCCTTGATCTCTTTACGCTGATAGAATGAAATGCCGCCGTAAATGGTATAAGGAATATTCATTCGGCGGAGGCTTTCCTCGAAAGAACGGCTTTGTGCATTCGTACGGTAAAGGATAGCAAAGTCTTTATTGTTGTAATGGTTACGAAGTCTTTGTTCCTGGATCTGGTCCGCAACAAATTTGCCTTCATCATTATCTGTCATGGTGCGGACAAGACGGATCTTCTCGCCGGTAGCATTCTCTGTGAAAAGTGTTTTGGGGATCTGTCCCTTATTATTTTTGATGACTTCGTTTGCTATGCTCAGGATATTCTGTGTGCTCCGGTAATTTTGTTCCAGCTTGATCACCTTCACTTCATCATAATCTTTCTGAAACTGCAGGATATTCTGAATGGTGGCACCGCGGAAGGAGTAAATACTTTGTGCATCGTCGCCTACGACGCAAACATTTTCGTGCACGGCTCCAAGCAGTTTGATGATCTCGTACTGGGCAGGGTTCGTGTCCTGGTACTCATCGATCAGGATATACTTGAATTTATGCTGGTATTTATGCAACACATCAGGAAAATGTTTGAGCAGCTCATACATTTTGAAGAGGAGGTCATCAAAATCCATGGCGCCATTCTTAAAACAGCGCTTCGCATAGGCTTCATAGATCTGGCCGATCATGGGGCGGTTAGCCCTCATGTCTTCCTGCTGGATATAATAATCCGACATATATTCCTTCGGCCCAACCAGTGCATTCTTTGCACCTGAGATGCGGTTGTAGACAACATTGGGTTTATAATGCTGGACATCGAGGTTTAGTTCGCCGGTAACCGACTTTACCACGCTCTTTGCATCATCGGTATCATAAATGGTAAAGGAGTTGGGATAGCCGATCCGATGCGCCTCCGCGCGCAGGATGCGGGCGAAAACACTGTGAAAAGTGCCGATATAAAGATTGCGGGCCTCGCGGTTCTTAAGGATGTGCTCGACGCGCTCCTTCATCTCGGCAGCCGCCTTATTGGTAAATGTAAGCGCCAGAATATTGAATGCATCTACACCCTTGTCCATCAGGTGGGCGATACGGGTGGTCAGAACCTTTGTTTTACCGCTTCCTGCGCCCGCCACGATCATTAGCGGTCCTTCGGTTGTAAGCACAGCTTCACGTTGCCGATCGTTCAATCCCTTCAGGTAATCTTGCATAGTTTGTAAGGGCATGCCGGGGCCGTAGGATGGCGAAAGCACGCAAGGTGCGAAGGTACGTTTTGAGGGCTTGAATGCCGGGGAATTGAGCAGTTAAATTTTGAGAATATTCTCCGGGAAATAAATA
>DATMHB010000557.1:0-3993 GCA_035555175.1 Flavisolibacter sp.
CGGGCGGACAGTGGAGCTTTGAAATGCTTTGCGTTGTTTAGTCCGCCTCGTGTCTCCCGGGCAAGAAAAGGATCTTCGTCAATAATGAATTAGGGGACCGGGGATTTAGAATCCGTTCATTGTATCGCGTGTCCCTCGAAATACAGAACAGGAGCAGACAGGGGCGAACATCAAGGGTTGAAACGCAAAGAAAGCTTCTGAATAATCTTTGCCTTCTCTACTTTGCGTCCTCCGCGTCATTTGCGTTTAGACCGCCACTGCAAGGACCACATCAACGGCACCCGGCTGAACTCCGCCTGCTCACAACCCGTATATAGTCGCCTGTAAAAAGCTACCACGCGCGAAATAACTGACAGGTTGTGCTGCCAATAAGATATGATCGTGAGCCTGTACAGCAATTGATTGAGCCTTTTCATGGTTTTTTTCCCGGACATATCCGTATTAAAACGGTATTTTCTCATCTTTCTTCTTTTTATCTTAGTGAATTAGCCGTTAAGCCATGACCGAAGAACTATCACTGCCGTTTTATGGGAGGCTCGAGTTCACTCCAGGATGGCCGCCGCTCTGCAGCGTTTTGCGGCTGCCGACGGCGAGGAGCCTATGGCTTGCAAAGGATTTCGGATCCATTTTTATACAGGAACTAAGATGTGAACGCTACCTGTTCCGCTATTTTGTTTTCCATTTTCTAAAGCAGCTGTCGCTCGAGGTGCGCGAGCGGGGCGAAGGTGTTCAGTCTATGCTCTGCATGAGGGGAGAATTCAGCCACAGCCTGGAGCAGATGCCACAGCAGCACATACCCGCCGGCCATTTCACGCTCCTGGATGCGGGCAGTGAAAATACAGAGGCGGTGATACCGGCCGGAAAACCATGTCAGCTGTTCAATACTTATTACCCGGAGGGTGTGCATGATGATATTTTTTCTTTGTTCCCCTCATTTGATGAAGACCCGGGCACGCAGCTGAAAATGCCTCGCTACTTCCTTCCCTCTCCCAAGCTTGCGCGACCGGCGTTATTGGATACGATTCGTGAATTACTGAGGGAGCGTTATAAACCCGAGCTTCAAAAATATTATTGGGAACTGAAATTGAGAGAGGCGCTCTTTACGCAATTGGCCCAGGCCTATACGGAAGAAGGGGGCCCGCCATGCACGCCATTTGAAAGGGAAATGGTGATGAAAGCCCGCAGCATCATCGAGGAGAATATAGCGGTGCACCATTCCAATGAAGCGATAGCAAAGAAGATCAATTGGAGTGAGTCCTCTCTGAAACGGGCCTTCCGCCAGGAGTTCGGAATGGGTATGTTCGAATACCTCAGAAAGCTGCGTATGGAAAAAGCAAAGGAGCTGCTGCACTCCGGCGAGCAGGCGAAGAATGCCGCATCGGCAGTAGGTATGCGGCTCAGCAACTTCACAACCGAGTTCAAAAAATACTTCGGCTACAACCCTTCATTGATCCTCAACGAGGGTAAGTAGTGCCTTCCGAAGAAAAAGTTCAGGCCTTTAAAGAAACATTCCGGCAAGAAGCGGATGTGATTTGTTCCAACCTTTACCGAAGCAAATTTTTCAGTCGTCATCGTTGAAATTCATTGACCGTTCAATTCAAGTACATGCGCCTTTCAGCTGGCAAGATGATCGTTTATGCAGTGGCTTCTTTGTTGATCCTGCTTTTTGTATACGCGGCCGTCAGCAAGTTGCTGGATTATCAGAAGTTCCGTGTGCAATTGGGGCAATCGCCGTTGCTGACCAATTTTGCCTTTGTGCTTGCATGGTTTGTTCCTGCCTTAGAAATAATCATAGCCGTGCTGCTCGCTACCGACCGATACAGACTGACTGCATTATATGCAAGCTTTTCACTGATGGTAGTTTTTAGCGCCTATATTTTTTTCATTACGCGCTTTGCGAGCCATGTTCCCTGTTCCTGTGGTGGCGTACTGGAGAAAATGAGCTGGGACCAGCACCTCATTTTCAATATTGTTTTTGTGGTCATGGCTGCCGTTGCTATTCTCGTCCATCCCTCATCAGGTAAAGTCTTTCAAAAACCAATAGTTGCTTAATGTATTTATTGCAATAAATCAGGGGATGCTGAAAACCTGTAACAGAGTAGGCTTACAAAGAAAAATTATAGTTATGAAAAGATCTCGCATTTTTATGGCAGCCGTATTTGTACTGGCCATTGGCAGCGCCTTTACAACAAAGGTGCACGGCAATTCAATGTTAAGTCCGGTGTATCAGCCAACAGGGAAGCCTTGTCAATCCGGTACTTTAGATGTGCCGCCTCACGGGACCTGTGGAGTTAAGGCAGGAAATCAGTGTACGATCACCGACAATTCCGGAACGTACAATGCATTTGAGGGAGTTTGTGGGGTAACAGCGATCAACTACGAAAACTGACGGTGTAGTTTTTGGGCGAGGGGGCACATCATGCCTCCTCCTTTTTTCAAAGTCAATTGATCAAAAGTTTTCGGAATGTCAAATAAACTTCTCAGAATGGCAGCTCTTCTTATAGTTTCGGTTCTTGCGATGTATCTGCTATATTTATTTTCAGCTGGTGTTCAGAGCAGGCAAAACGGGTTTCGGCGCACGGTACGCGCGAATCACCCGGCAACGTCGAAAACTTTGGACATTGTTTATAACTCCTATTACATTGCCGGAGTGACGGATAAGTCTATTTTCCTGGGTAACGTTACCAACCCGCTTCATTTGTTGGTCGTGGATAGAGGCCTCACTTCAAAACAATCAAGAACGCTCGTCATCAGAGATAACCTGCCCGTGCAGGGAGGTCAACTTAGTGTGCAGGACAGCGACATATATCTCCTCGATTGGACACATCACCGCTTCCTGCATGGTAATGTTAGCCAGGACGGGCTTACTTCCATTGTAACTGATACAGCGTATTTTTCTGACGGTATCGCCGTCAATCAAAATTCATTTATCCTCAAAAAGCTCTTCGCAAATGGTACACAGTATGTGCTGGCAAAAAAAATACTGCAGCCTCAAGAACTCGTCATCGATCGCAAGCTTCTGACGTGCCAGGGCGAGGGATTATTCTCTATTGACGGCATGATGCGCTATGCTCCTTCCAGCTCCATTCTTTGCTACATTTATTATTACAGGAATGAGTATTTTACGATAGATACAAATCTTCGCCAAATGATGCACGGGCGTACGATTGATACCAATACGATAGCCAAGATCAAAGTAAGCAGGATCAATTCCCAAAAGGTGCTGACCCTTTCAGCGCCACCTTTGGTGGTGAACCGGCAGGCCTGCGTAGACGACGGAAATCTGTATATATGCTCCAACCTGAAGGCTGATAATGAAAATGGCGATGCCTTTGAACGTTCTTCTGTTATTGATGTTTATAATTTGAACACGGCTACCTACAGGTTCAGCTTTTATGTTCGGCAGCCTAATGGAGAAAAGCTTAAGACTTTCCAGGTATATAGAGACACCCTCTATGGTATTCAGGGCCGCTCGCTCATATCCCTGCCTTTGCGGCATCTCACTCCTTAGCATCCGGGTCTTTAAGCACGACTACCTCAGGCAATAATATAATTGTTTACACCAGAGATTATGAATGAGTTAAAAGCCATTATAGCGGAACGTTTAAACAGCAGTTTTCGAGTAGCAAAATACTCGAACTGGGATAGGACACCCGAGAGGTGTCAAACTACTTTTAAGATAGGAAAGAACTCCCGCAAGTATCACCGTTGTTCTGCATTTGTACTTCGCCACGGTTTACGGTCAACCGCCGGACTTGCTAAACGAATTTACGAAAAAATATTACTTGCGATTGCACACCGATTGCAGATTGTTATTGTTCTGATCTCTAAACTGAACGGTGTCAATTCTATTTGTACAAACATCTTTGTAGGTAGCCGTGCCGTACATATCGATGATCTTACAGGTATAGCAAGGGGCGGTAGACACCGTAACCTTGTTTTTAGTGCAGCTAAAACAGGAAATAGTCATGATTGCTAAAAAGCAAAATGTTT
>DATMHB010000558.1:0-12899 GCA_035555175.1 Flavisolibacter sp.
CGAAGGACTACCAGAATGAGTTCAGGAAGATGATCTATGATAACGAGGTTGAAATGGAAAAAGTAATAGGCCGCCTGGAGGACAATGTATTTATTGGGCAGCAGAGAGAAGAATTCGTTCGGTTCCGAGCGCTGATTGAAAAAGTGTCAGCGGATTTTGGTTTATAGCAAAAAAAATCCCTCTTTTCAGAGGGACCCCTATTCCAAATAAGGAATTATTTCTTGGTAGAATCTTTTGCCCTTTTAGAAGTGTCGGTGGCCATGTGAGAAGTATCGCCAACATGTAAAGTATCAGTAGGAGTAACTGTTACATTATTGTTGATAGTTGTGCTTGAATCAACATGAGTAGAATCAGCGCTGTTGCTGCCTTCACCGCTGTTGTTGCAAGCTGCTAATCCGCCTGCAATTGCGAAGATGACCAGAAATTTTTTCATTTTGAGTTTAGGTTTTAGTTAACTAATGGCCGCAAAGGTAGGAGGTACACTGAAAAATCCAAATTTTGACATTGAAAATTCCCAACAGGCGCCGGCATTACTTCTTCCTGAAATAGATTCGGATAGGCACTCCCGTTAAATCGAAGTTTTCCCTTAGTTTATTCTCAAGATAATTCTTATAGGGTTCCTTCACATCGTCCGGAAAGTTGCAGAAAAACGCAAAAGACGGCACGGTCGTTGGCAACTGCGTGATGTATTTTATTTTAACCGGATGTCCCCGAACCACGGGCGGATGATAGGCTTCGATGGCTTTCAGGATCACGTCATTCAGTTTGCCCGTGGGGATCTTTTTCTGCCTGTTCTCATAAACTTCAAGCGCCGCTTCAATGGCCTTGAATATCCTTGTTTTCTCGAGGGCTGAAATAAAAAGGATGGGCACATCGGTAAATGGCGCCATCCTTTGTTTCAATACTTTTTCAAATTCCTTTGCCGTATTGGTAGATTTTTCAACCAGGTCCCATTTGTTCACCAGCACAACCAGCCCCTTTCCCTTCCTTGCCGCAAGGCTGAAGATGGTCAGGTCCTGCGCAGCAATGCCCTTTTCTGCATCGAGCATAAGCAAACAAACATCTGCTTCGTCCAAGGCCTTGATGGCGCGGATCACGGAATAAAATTCAAGGTCTTCGTGTACTCTTGCTTTCCGGCGTATACCAGCCGTATCAATAAGGATGAATTCTTTCTGAAATAATTTATAACGTGTATGAATGGTATCCCTTGTTGTTCCCGCTATATCGCTGACGATGGTTCTTTCTTCACCAATAAGCGCATTGAGCAGAGAAGATTTGCCTACGTTCGGCTGACCAATGATCGCAAATTTCGGAAGCCCTTTTTCATCTTCGGGTTCTGTTTCTTCTCCGATCAATTCCGTTACAGCATCGAGCAGGTCTCCCGTTCCGCTTCCACTGATCGACGCAATGAAAAATATCTTTTCTATGCCGAGACTATAGAATTCCGCAGCCTCCAGCATGCGCTGGTTATTGTCTACTTTATTCACGACAAGAAATACAGGCTTGGTGCTGCGACGCAGTACGTCGGCCATGGACTCGTCAAGATCGGTAATGCCTGTTGCCGCATCTACCACGAAGAGGATAACGCTGGCTTCTTCTACTGCCACTTCAACCTGCTTGCGGATCTCCCTTTCAAATACATCCTCGCTGTCAGGAACGAAGCCGCCGGTGTCGATCACATAAAAATTTTTTCCGTTCCAGTCTGCTGTTCCATACTGTCGGTCGCGCGTTACGCCGGGAATGTCTTCAACTATTGCCTTGCGTTGTTCAAGCAAACGGTTGAAGAGCGTGCTCTTGCCCACGTTCGGTCTGCCTACGATTGCTACTGTAAATGCCATGTTATGCTTTTGCCTGAGCCTCGCGGTTTCGGCTTTTATATTTTTGGACTTTTAATTCCTGCTCTTCTCTTTCGCTTTTTGTCTTTTGCCCTTCGGCTTTCAGTTTTGCGTTTCCTTAATATCCATACTCCTTCAGAAACAGTTCATTTTCCCTCCATTTAGGCCGCACTTTTACAAAGAGCTCGAGAAAGACTTTCTGCTCAAGGAACTGCTCTATTTCCTTTCGTGCACGCGACCCGATCTCCCTGATCATCTTTCCGCCCTCCCCGATGATGATGGCTTTCTGCGATTCTCTTTGCACAATGATCTCCGCCCTTATCTTGATGAGACTGGATTTTTCTTTGAATTCATTCACAATGACGGTGGACTGGTAAGGGATCTCTTCTTCAAATAACGCGTAGATCTTTTCGCGCACGATTTCGGCCACGAAGAATTTGGTCGGAAGGTCGGAGATCTCGTCTTCAGCAAAGAATGCCTCACCTTCGGGCAGCATAGCGATGATCCTTTTCAACAGATCCTGAATATGCAAACCGTTGAGCGCGGAGAGAAGGATCACTTCCTTTGCATATTTCTTTGCACCAAAGAACTGTTCAGCTTCACTTTGCTTTGCTTTGCCCGCCTGGTCAACCTTATTGATCACAACCAGGGCTGGCACACGCAATCTTAATGCTGAGAAAACACCATCCACTTCTTGCCAATTATCGTTGATGTCAACGATCAGCAGCGCCAGGTCCGCATCTTCGAGCGCCGATTTTACGGCCATCATCATTTTTTCATGGAGCTTGTATTTGGGGTCGATGATGCCGGGGGTATCAGAGAAAATGACCTGGTAGGCATCGGTGGTGAGAATGCCCTTAATGCGATGTCTCGTGGTTTGTACTTTTTCGGAAACAATAGCCAGCTTCTCTCCCATCAGGGCGTTGAGCAGGGTGCTCTTGCCCGCGTTGGGCTTTCCGAAAATGTTTACGAAACCTGACTTCACTTGTTAAAATATTGACCGGCAAAATTAGAGGATTAAAAATTGTTTGCCGGGAAAGATGCATGCCGTATATTTGCTGCCCACATCGCGAAGTAGAGCAGCGGTAGCTCGTCGGGCTCATAACCCGAAGGTCGGAGGTTCGATCCCTCCCTTCGCAACTAAAGAGGTTCTTCTGAACCTCTTTTTTATTTAGGGTTTCGCGCTAAGCTCCGCTTGTGTGGGGCAAAGGACACATTGGTTTAGTTTTGGTCGGCCCCGTGTCTCGGGGGCAACAACAAAATCTTCGTCAATAATGAACCGGCGACGCCGGGATTTAGGATCGATTCATTGAAATCGGTCGAAAATACAGAAGAGGGAGAAGACACTGGGGCGAACATCAAAGGTTGAAAGGCAAAGAATACGCAGAGGTTTGTTTAAAAAAAGTCAAAAGGCAAAGCAAGTTTAAAGTGCGACGCTTAGTATTTTTTCAAGACAGGGCTTTCTCCAGATTTATATCCTCTTGCCTACCTGTAAATACTTGCTGGTCGAGCGATGTTGTCGCTATCAGCTCGTGCTAATTGTAGCCGTGGAATAAGCTAAGGCTTTATTGGTTCACCACGTTGGGATAACAAAAAAGGCACGCCACCGGCGGGCCTTCACTTCATTGAATGTCTGGTTCACACCACGATCCTCATGCCGCCGGGTGACCACCATCACGCTTTCTTCCTTCAAGAATTGGCTTCGCCTTCAACTCCACTGCATATCCCAGATCGTCAGATAAATTATTGTCAACGTCAGTGCTGACCCAATGACGCCCTTCTTTTTTAAGTGTAATTCTCTGAGGCGGCTGTTGATTGCCCTTATAACTCGAAAGCCTGGCGCAGCATTCACCATTACCTTCGATCCGCACATCATAATGTGCCAAAGCCCCACCGAACAACACTGCTGCTGTAACTTCCATAGCTTTTCATTTAATTCCTTTAACCCAAAGATGATGCCTACTGTTGCGTTTCAGGAAATGATGAAAATCTGTAAAAAGTTGGGGAAGATTTTACAACACTTGCAAAATATCGTTCATAGAAAACAACAAAGGCCTGAACAACCCAGGCCTCTGCTGTTGTTGTGTTGCTGATTATGATCTGTGAGAAACACTTCCCGAACCGCTCGCCTTTGCTTTTTTTACTGTTGCACTTCCTTTCCATGAAATATCGCTTGCCCCGGAGGCCTCCGCGGAAAATTCTTTGTTCACTGTAATATCAATATCGCTTCCGCCACTTGCCGTAATATAGCAGCTGCCCGCAACCAGGTCATAACCGTTGAAGTCGCTTCCGCCGCTGGCATCTATCGTTATGCTTTCTGCGTTACCACTGATGTCAATATCGGATCCTCCGCTCTGATTGATCTTAATACTATTCGCTTCCACCTTGCCCGAGAAATCCGATCCGCCCGAAACGACCAAATCAAGATGATCGGCTTTTAAAACTCCATCAACCGACACATCCGAACCCCCGGATGCCACGAGCCTGTCCAACATTTTATAAGATACATAAGCCTTCAAATTCTTATTCCCAAAATTCAACCTCGTGTCTTTCCAGTCAAACCAGATCCTGAGCACACCATTCCTGATCTCCGTATGGATATGATTCCGGGTATCGATATCCTTCGCGCTTACCACAACTACTTCTTCTCCACCACTCAGGAAAAGATCCACACCACCTGCCACATCAATGGCATGAAAGCCGGACACATTCCTCACTTCTGCATTTGGATCATGAATGGTCTTCTGCCCAAGGCACACACCGGCGACAGAAACGGAAAAAAGAAAAAGGAAAACAGGCTTCATAAACGATCGGCTTTTTCATAAAACGGATGAGGGGAAAAAAAGGTTACACGGAATCAGGATTTCTATCCTAATTTTGGCCTTCACTTCAGTGTTTCCGGGGTGCTTTCCGCTTCAGGCGGGAGGCTGAGATCATACCCGCAGAACCTGATCAGGGTAATGCCTGCGCAGGGAGGCTTAGTTTAAGCCGGAAGCCAATGTCAGTGGCGCCGCGCTTGAAATAATTTTTCTACCTCTCCGGTCATTCCCTTTCATTTAAAAATAATTAAAATGAAAAGGATTTTTTTGTTCATCTGCTCGCTTACATCGCTTTGTTCTTTTGCCCAGGAAGTTCAAGACTCGTCCCTGCTTGACCCTGTGGAGGTCAGGGCCATCAGGGCCCTGCCAACTGCCCCTTTTGCAAAAACCAACCTCACCAGGAAAGACATTGAACGTCAGAACTTGGGACAGGATCTCCCGTTCCTGCTCAACCAGACACCGTCAACAGTGGTCAATTCAGATGCAGGTAACGGTGTCGGCTACACGGGAATCAGGATCCGGGGAACCGATGCCGCCCGGATCAATGTAACGCTTAACGGCATACCTTATAATGACGCGGAGAGCGGCGGAACTTTTTTTGTTGACCTTCCGGACTTTGCATCTTCGGTGTCGAGCATACAGATCCAGCGGGGTGTAGGAACTTCCTCGAACGGTGCAGGGGCCTTCGGTGCCACGATCAATTTCAGCACCAACGAAGTGAATAAGAAAGCGTATGCCGAAGCGAACAACAGTTTCGGATCATTCAATACGTGGAAGAATACCATCAGGCTTGGAACAGGGTTGATGGGACATCACTTTACGGCCGACCTCAGATTATCGCGCCTGTCCAGCGATGGGTACATCGACCGCGCCAGCAGCCGGCTTAGGTCTTTTTATTTTTCAACTGCTTATCTCTCCGAAAAATCAGATCTGAGACTCAACGTTTTTTCAGGAAAAGAAAAAACCTATCAGGCCTGGTATGGTGTATCCGAAGCGGATCTACCCGTGCACCGCACCATCAATTATGCGGGGACGGAAAAACCGGGTGAGCCCTATGACAATGAAACGGATAATTATCGCCAGGATCATTATCAGCTTTTTTTCACACACAGGATTTCTCCTTTTGTCAGCTTCAATATTGCCGGCTTCCTCTCAAGGGGCCAGGGCTATTACGAACAATACAAGGCAAAGCAGGATTATGCAAGCTATGGGCTTCCCGACCCGGTAATTGGCGGTGATACCATTACATCAACCGACCTGGTGCGGCAACTATGGCTCAGCAATTATTTTTATGGATCGGTTTTTTCTCTTCAGCACCGCTCTCAAAAAACGGCCCTGAACCTCGGCGGCGCAGCCACCCGGTATGATGGACAACATTTTGGAAAAGTGGTTTGGGCTTCTGTGTTCCTTGCGGCACCAAAAAAATATTATGATCTCGATGCCTTCAAGAACGATTTCAACATCTATGGAAAATGGCAACAGGATCTTTTACCCGACCTGCAATTGTTTGCAGACCTTCAATACCGCCGCGTGAATTATGACATTAATGGTTTCGAGGCCAGCCCCGCGCTGCTGATCAGCAAGCATTATAATTTCTTCAATCCCAAGATCGGTTTTAGTTTTCATCGCAATAACTGGCTTACCTATGCTTCCTATAGCGAAGGAGGAAAGGAACCGAACCGCGATGATTTCGAAACCGGCCTTACAGAACAACCCAGCGCGGAGTATTTGCGCGACGTTGAAGCAGGTTTGGAAAATAAAAAAGGCGCTCTGAGCTGGTCAGTGAACTTTTATTACATGCACTACAAGGACCAGCTTGTCCTCACAGGAAAGATCAACAATGTACGCGCATATACGAGAACAAATAATCCAAAAAGCTATAGGACAGGAATAGAACTGCAGGGGTCTGCTGCGATCATGAAATGGGTGAAAGCAACGGCCAATCTGAGTTTGAGCAGGAACAAGATATTGGAATATACGGAGTATATCGACGACTATGATAATGGTGGCCAAAAGATGAACCGCTATGCTTCATCCGACATTTCGTTTTCACGATCTGTAGTTGGTGGCGCTACGGTTACGATCGAACCATTCCGTAAATTAAGCATCGACCTATTAAGCAAATATGTCGGCAAGCAGTACCTCGACAACACCAGCAACGAAGGCAGGAAATTGAACCCTTATTTTACGGAAGACCTGCGAGCCATTTATGCTGCCGGCCGGGGCATCCTCAAAAATGCGGACATAATCTTCCAGCTCAATAATATTTTCAATAAGAAATATGAGCCCAATGGATATACTTTCAGCTATTATTCAGGATCGAGGCTGAACACGGAAAACTATTATTTTCCAATGGCCGGCACCAATTGGATGATAGGATTGAACATTAAATTATGATCAGGAGTTGCTAGTGCTTAACAGGATATTTTTCCTGCCAGGCCAGAATGCCGCCCTCTACGTTCACGGTCGATTTGAAACCCATCTGGTCGAGGACCATGCAAGCCATCATGCTGCGCTTTCCGCTGCGGCAATGGATGATCACTTCTTCATCCTTGAGGTCTTCAAGGTCTTCGATCTGCATGGTTTGGATCTTTCCTAATGGAACGAGCCGGCCGCCAAGGTTGCCTTCTGCGTATTCGTGGGGCTCGCGGCAGTCGATCAGGTTGATCTTCTCGCCCTTGTCCATTCTTTGTTTGAGTTGATCTACGGTAATACTTGTCATTGTTGATTGGGATTTTGAGGGGGCTGATTAGATGTTGAGTCAACAGCAGGCGGATTTACGCTTAGCTTAAGGTCGACCATTTGTCCGGGGCGGATGCGTACCCTGAGCCCGTCTGCCGTCTTGGGCGAGGGGCTCTGCCAATATACAAATGCGGATGACTGATCCTTTACGTCAGGGTCGGGCAGGGCCACACCCAGGGTCAACCCTTCGGCTTCCAGGATCGAGCGAGCGTCAGCGAATTGAAGACCTACGAGTTGCGGCACAGCCATATCGTCACTACCAAGTCCGCTGCCCACCACAAGGTCGATATTGCTGCCCATCTTGATCTTGTCACCCGGCTTGATCGGGTTACCATTGAATCTCATTTCAAGAACGGAATTCTTGGCAAAATCGGGTTTCGATATCGTATCCCCCATGTGCAGACCCAGATTAGTGAGGGTCATTTCAGCATTCCGGAAACTGTATCCAACCAGGTTAGGCATGGAGATATCCGGTGTTACAAAGCGGTTGATCACAACATATACCGTGCGGTTCACCTTTACTACCTGGTCGGGTTCCGGTACCTGCTTTACCACGATACCCTTGGGAAGCGAATCATAGTATACTGAATCCTGGATAACCGTTTCGAAACCTGCGTCACTCAGGAGTTTTTCTACGTCATAAACGTTCTTTCCTGTCACAGCCGGAACGGTCTTCGCCTCTCCGTGGCGGGTGATCCAGTTCAGCGATAGGATAAAAAGAACCACAAGGATCACTATCACACCCACGGCGGCGAGCATGTTGAACCAGAGTGGACGGCTGGTGATGTATTTAATCATGAAGGTTTTTCGTTTCGGGATGCAAGATAGTAAATGGGCAATAGCCTGTATATATAAGTGAAGAGTTTAAGATTACCTTATTGATACGCATTCGAACCTTGTTCAAGCGCCTCTTCAACCAATTTTGTATAGAACTTGCTAAGGTCCCAACCCTTCGCACGCACCTGCTGAGGGATCACACTGGCATCGCTTTGACCCGGAATAGTGTTAATCTCAAGCATATAGGGCTTGTCTTTTTCCGGCTGGTAGATAAAATCGATACGGACCACGCCGTTACAATTAAAAACCTCATAGATCTTTTTCGCCGTCTGCTCGAGTTTGCTTTTCCAGTTGTCGGGAATCTTGGCGGGGGTGATCTCGGTAGACTTCCCTTCGTACTTGGCCTCAAAATCAAAAAATTCCTTGTGACTACTGACCTCGGTAATAGGCAGTACATTGATCTCGCCGCCACTTTTAAAAACACCAACCGTAAATTCCCTTCCCTGGATCATTTCCTCCACTAGCACCTGATCATCTTCCTGAAAGGCTTTTTCGAGAGCAGCCTTTAGTTGCCCAGCTTCCGACACCTTGCTCATTCCAATGCTGGAACCGCCATTGTTAGGCTTTACAAAATACGGCAGCTTGAGCTGACCTAAGATCGCCTCGGTATTATAGGGGGTATGCCGGAACAAATGAACGGAAGAAGCCACCGGGATACCGGCCATGCTGGCTACCGCAACAGTGTATCTTTTATTAAATGTGAGCGCGGAAGTGGCGGCGTTGCAGGAAGTATAAGGCAAACGCATCATATCAAAATAACCCTGCAGCTTGCCATCTTCACCCGGCGTGCCATGCATGCCAATGAAAACGGCATCGAACCTGATCTTTTTACCGCCTGCATCGATCGTGAAATCATTGCGGTTGACTTCCGATTTCCTTCCTGATTCGTCCAGATAAAACCATCCGTCGGGGTTGATATCGATCCTGAAAACTTCAAACTTATCCTTGTCAAGGTGATTATAAATGGTGGCTGCCGACCGGTAAGAGATCACCGCTTCGCCGGAAAAACCACCCGTCACCAATGCAATTTTTTTCTTCATTTTTCAAAGCTATTAGATAAAGCGGAAAAATAATTTATTTCAGCCAAAGGAGTAAAGGGAAGATGAACAGTTGCGCGGAAAGCGCATTTTGATAAAAGTTGACAATATGGTCGTTATATCCCGCTGTTGTCGGCGTTGCCCCTTTCGCTCCTGTTGCATGCAAACAGTAAAAGAAGCAAAGCCATCGTTCTTTTGCACCTGGTCAAAACGGGATCGGTGAACCCCAGTGCAGCCGGCCGATCTGTTTTTCCGGGCTCAGCACCTACCTTTGGCCAAATTTGAATCATGCAAATAAAAAAGCCATCAGATAGCTATACCATGATGACTGAGATCGTGCTGCCGAATGATACGAATGTATTTGGAAACCTGATGGGTGGAAGATTGATGTACTGGATGGACATTGCGGCCGCCATTGCAGCACAAAAACATTGCAACGCGCCCGTGGTTACGGCCTCGGTTGATAATATTTCCTTTGAAAATCCTATCAAGCTCGGCAACACCGTACACATCGAAGCGAGCGTAAGCCGCGCATTCAATACATCGATGGAAGTGCATCTGAAAGTATGGGGCGAAGACTTTACGCAGCAATACAAGTACAAAAGCAATGAGGCTTATTATACATTTGTGGCTCTCGATCCCAACCGCAGACCACGCCTCGTACCGCAGCTGTTACCCGAATCAGAGGAAGAGAAAAGGCTATTTGAAGGCGCGCTGCGCAGAAGACAGGTGCGCCTGATCTTAGGAGGAAAGATGGATCCGGACGATGCCGCCGAGTTGAAAGCGCTGTTTATCAAACCATAATTCCAAAATAAAACGCGTTACCATGCCCGCCTTTGTTATTGTTGATGTAGAGATCCATGATCCGAAAGCATACGACGAATATAAATTACTGACGCCAGCCTCCATCACGGCCTATGGGGGGCGGTTCGTAGTAAGGGGCGGGTACAGTGAAAGCCTTGAGGGCGATTGGAATCCACAGCGCGTCGTTGTGCTTGAATTTCCTACGGTTGACCGTGCAAAAGAATGGTGGGCATCTGAAGATTATGCGCCGGCAAAAAAGATCAGACAGGCCAATGCCACAACGAGAATGCTGGTAGTTGAAGGGGTTTGATCCGGCGGATACTTCAAAATTGCCTTTGTTGCGCTGCGTGCCAACAACGCAGAAAATTGCGTTGCCCGATTGCGGTACTACGGTCAACAGCTTTGCGTTGCACGCTTTTACGGAATCCAATTCTATGGAACAACATCGCGCACTGCACTGAGGAATGAATCAAGTGAATACTCTGGCCGTCTCCAACTTGGGATATTGTTCAGCGCCTTCCTGCTGGATTAATAGAATGTTTGCTTTAGAAAGATGGCGGGACTGCGCTCTGCGGAGCGTTTGATAGCAGGAACTGTACCATTGAGCCCTTGATCCCTAGCTCTCCGCCTTGTCGTTCGAAGCTTGGCTTAGAAGGGCATTGTAGCCTGAAGCCTTAGCGCAGAGTGACCTTGTCCGTCGAAACCTTAGCGCAGACTGACTTTGTCCGTGGAAGCCTTGGCGTAGACGGACTCTCGTCGTCCGCACGGCTCTTGGGGGCGCCCCCCCTTTGGGAAAATTAGCGGCTCTGGTTGAAACAGCCATGGGTATTTTCTTTTGCGTAAATGGAAATTACCCTTGGATATTCGTCATTCATTTTCTAATCCAGGAACAACTATAAAAGTTTTAAAAAGCTCCTTCCGAACAACAAGCAGTTGAACATCCGCTAAAGTTCAAGTACTTTCATTTAGCCATTCGTAGCTGGGGCTCATCTCCTCATTTCGCGCTCGCCCAAAACAAATATGCTCAATAATTATTTGCTGGCCGGAGCACTACCACCATCAAAAGCTATTAAGCCACACGGTTATACGGCAAACCTACAGAGCACTAACTAAGATTGCCTTAAAGATTTCATTGGCGCTATTTTTCATAGCATCTGTCCGAATAAAGCGTTGGGTCCGGCAGCTTTCCACCTAGCGCTACAAACTTTGCCTTCAAGAACACTCCTGGCTATACTAGACGCAGCGATTGCTGCCAACAAAATCTTTTCATTCGACAGACATTTCTTAGATTTAAGTAGATGAAAAAAATCACGCTCTTCCTTGCCGCTCTTTTGGTGCTCGGTGTGCCATCTTACGCCTGCACCAGCTTCTTCATCGACCAGGATGGGCAATTGATCTTCGGCCGCAATTATGATTGGGTTACGGGAACGGGTGTTGTGCATACCAATTTGCGCGACCAGGTAAAATCTTCTCTTTCACTCGAAAATGGAAATACCGTTAGCTGGGTCTCCAAATGGGGAAGCGTGACATTCAACCAGTACGGCAAGGAATTTCCAAACGGAGGGATGAACGAAAAAGGCCTTGTTATTGAATTGATGTGGCTCGATAAAACGGAATATGCCGAAGCAGATGAAAGACCGCCTTTCAGTGTGCTACAGTGGATACAATATCAAATGGATAATTGCAGTACAGTAGACGAAGTGATCGCCACTGATAAAAAGATCAGAGTGATCTCGAATGGAGCACCACAGCATTACCTCGTGGCAGATGCACAGGGCCATGTGGCCACGATCGAATTCATCGAAGGCAGGATGACGGTACATCAGGGCAAAGAGCTGCCTTATTCAGTCCTCTCCAATAGCACGTATGAAGAATCGCTAAAGGCTATTCCTAACGGACCCGCAGCGACGCCGCCACTTAAGGACAATTCGCTCGAACGATTCCGCGTTGCATGCAGCCTCATTCAACAATACCGGCAATTGAACACTCCAATACCTGCCACGGATGTAGCATTTGATATTCTGGCGAACGTAGCCCAGGCCGGCTTTACAAAATGGAGCATTGTTTATGATATCACCAACAAAAAAATTCATTTCAAGACTGACGGCTATCGCGAAGAAAAAATTATCGATGTCAATGCTTTCGATCTATCGTGCGGAGCAACGCCTTTAAGCCTCGATATGAACCAGCAGCTGGATCGTGTGGTCAACGCTTCTTTTCAAGCTGTTTCATTCGACATGAACAAGAAGAAACTGATGCAAGCTTTCAAAGAGAGCAGATCGGAGGTCAGCATCCCTGTGCCATTGCAGGAAGCCATCGCAGACCTTGCAAAAAAAACAAGATGTAAATAATTACGAGAGGCCGCAACATATTGCCGGTGTTGGCATCCTCGCCAACGAACTGTAAAAAGGCCTTCATCGATAAAGGCAAAGCACACAGAGAAAAGCAACGTTTCGCAAAGGGCTTGTTTACGTCCCGAACGCTCTATGCGTTTATATCCAGGCCTTCACGAAGAGTCACGGATAATTGTGTAAAGTTGCCGGAGACGGCGCTTAAGAGGCTATCGCTTCGGGTTTTGTCTTCCAGTGGTGAGGGCCCTTCATCATATATTCCTTGCTTTGCTCTATCGCATCCATGATCTGGGAAAGGATTTCCTCTGCCGGTGCATCATAGTTGATATCCATTGGCGGCTTGAAGCGAACCGAAAGCAGCGTGCCCTTCTTTTTAAACTTTAATCCTTTTTTATTGAAGGCCCTCCAAAAACCCTGGATCACCACCGGGATCACAACAGGCCTGCAGTGCTTAATAATATAAGCGGTTCCCTT